>JBAQGP010000780.1:0-1896 GCA_049287845.1 Solirubrobacteraceae bacterium
CCCAACGCTACCGCGGACCGCCCCGTCGCGCCCCCGCACCCGCACCCGCCCCGCCGTCGCCAAGGGGCCCTGGGGTCTGCGCACCGCGGCCTACGTTCGCGCGCTGCCCGACCACGCCCTGCTTGACCGGGTCATCCGCGGTCGCGCGTGGATCCCGCTGCTGGGCGTGCTCTTGGCCGGGATCGTGGCGATGCAGGTGGAGGTCCTCAAGCTCAACGCCGGGATCGGCCGCTCCCTGGAGCGCGGCTCGGCGCTGCAGGCGCAGAACGAGCTGCTGCGCGCCGGCGTCGCCCGGCTCTCCGACGAGCAGCGCATCGAGCGGATCGCGGCGCAGATGGGGATGCTCATGCCCGCGCCCGAACAGCTCAAGTTCGTCAACGGTGGCGCGGTCAGCGTCGAGAGGTCCCTGAGCAGCATCCACGCCCCCGACGGCACGAACTTCCTCGCCGGGTTGCCCACGCCCGGGACCACCGCGGCCGCCTCGGGCACCCCGGGGAGCACCGGTGTGGGCGTGACGCCGACCGGCACGGCCTCGACGACCTCGTCGGCGGGGGCCACGCAGACGGCAGGCGCCGCGGGGACGACGTCGTCGTCGGGCACGACGTCAGCGGGGACCACGTCCGCGGGGACCACATCAGCGGGGACCACGTCAGCGGGGACCACCTCGGCGGGGACCACGTCAGCGGGGACCACCTCCGCCGCGGCCCCCGTCACCCCCGCGGCCCCGACCACGACGGGCCAATCTGGCTCGCCCTCGTCCACCGGCGGGGTGGGCGCGACACCCGTCGGCGGCTAGGAGGTCTCGCGGATGGTGGCGATCGACCGGCGGGTGGGGTACATCTTCGTTGCGTTCCTGTCGTTGCTGGCGGTCGCGGTCGTGCGTGCGGTCTATCTCGGGGTGGTGAAGGCGGACAGCCTCCAGCAGGCCGCGGTGAGCCAGCAGATCACCACGGTGCCGATCCCGGCCACTCGCGGGGCGATCACCGACCGCGACGGCGTCGAGCTGGCGCTATCGGAGTCAGCCGCCGATATCACCGCCGATCCCTACCTGATCAAGCAGGGCAGCCCGATGCTGATGGCGCAGACGATGGCGCCGCTGCTGCACATGCCGGTCCTCAAGCTGCTGACGACGATCACCAGGCCGCACACCGGCTACGTCGTGGTGGCCCGGGAGGTCACGCCGGCGACCGCGCAGGCGATCATGGCGCTGAAGTTCGGCGGTAAGCCGATCAACGGCATCGGGACCATTCCAGACGTCAAGCGGGTGTATCCGCGCGACTGGACCGCCGGGCAGCTGCTGGGCGGCGTTCACGCCTCGGGCGCAGGCGACGCCGGCCTGGAGTACCAGTACAACTCAGACCTCTCGGGCAAGCCCGGGGAGCGCCGGATCGTCAACGACGCCATCCATCAGCCGATCTCGATCGACGAGGTCCGCCCGATGCGGTCGGGCAAGTCGGTCCAGCTGACGCTTGACGCGGCGCTCCAGAATGAGGTTGAGCAGGTGCTGGCAGGCGTCGGCGCCGAGTACTCACCCCGCGCCGCCACCGCGATCGCGATGAATCCCGAGACCGGCGCCATCCTGGCTCTGGCCAACTGGCCGCGCGTCAACGCCAACGACGCCAACGCGGTGGACAGCCCCGCCGATCGCGACCACGCGGTGGCCGACAGCTATGAGCCCGGCTCGACCTTCAAGGCGATCACGGTCGCCGGGGCGCTCCAGGACGGCGTCGTGACCCCTAGCACGCCGTTCAACATCCCGTCCGTGCTCCAGGTCGCCGATCGCCAGATCCACGATGCGGAGGCCCACGGCGACGAAACGCTCACCACCGCCCAGATCCTCCAGGTCTCCAGCAACATCGGCGCGGACCTGATCGGCATGCGGGACGGCGCCCAGCG
>JBAQGP010000781.1:0-8478 GCA_049287845.1 Solirubrobacteraceae bacterium
AGGAACACCAGCTCGTCGGCGCCAGCGGCGTCATAGCGCGCCGCCAGCTCGACGGGATCGCCGGCATCGCGCAGGTCCAGGAACCCCACGCCCTTGACCACGCGGCCCCCCTTGACGTCCAGGCACGGGATGACCCGCTTGTAGTGCACGCCTAGTCGCCGCTCGCGTCAGGGTGCGCGGCCACTACTCGGGATCCCAGCCGTCACGCCCGGCGAGGACGGCCTGGCCCTCGGCGACGTCGAGCCGCCCCTCGTAGAGCGCCTTGCCGACGATCACGCCGGCCAGGTTGACCTGGCGCAGGCCGGCCAGCGCCCGCAGATCCTCGACCGAGGAGACGCCGCCGGAGTACACGAAGGTGCCGCGTACGACGTCCGCGATCTGGCCCACCTCATCCAGATCGGGTCCGGAGAGCATCCCGTCGCGCTCGATGCTCGAGTACACGAAGCGGGTCACGCCGCGCTTGCCCAGCGTCTGGATCACCGCTTCGGCCGGGATCTCGGTCTGGTCGGTCCAGCCCGACGCGGCCAGCTTGCCGTGGCGCGCGTCGACGGAGACGACGACACGCTCGCGGTGCCCCGCCAGCGCCTCGTCCAGGAAGTCGATGTCGGTGAAGGCGGCGGTCCCCAGGATCACCCGCGTCACGCCCAGCGCCAGCGCCGCGCGGACCGCCTCGATGGTGCGCAGGCCGCCGCCGAGCTGCACCGGCACATCCACCTCGCGCACGATCCGCTCCACCTGGCCGAGGTTGGCCGGGGTGCCGCTCCGCGCCCCATCCAGATCGACCACGTGCAGCGCCCGGGCCCCGGCCGCCACCCACCGGTGAGCCGCATCCAGTGGGTCGGCGTCGTACTCGGTGCGCTGGTCAAACTCGCCACGCGCCAGCCGGACGGTCTTGCCCTCGAGGATGTCGATCGCCGGCAGGAGGATCACGTGGTGATCGCCGATCCCCCCCACGCCCGGGCCGGTGTCCCGTCCAGCCCACCGTCGCCGCCGGCCGCCATCACCACGAAGGCGCCGAGCAGCGTCAGCCCGTCCGCCGACGACTTCTCGGGGTGAAACTGGACCCCGTAGACGTTGTCACGTGCCACCACCGTCGCGAACCGCTCGCCGTACGTCGTGGTGGCCACCACGTCGTCGGGATCGTCGGGATGCGCGGCCAGGGAGTGCACGTGGTAGAAGGGACACCCCGAGGCCGGGAGCGCTGCGGTGAGAGGCGAGCCGCGCACGAAGGTCACCTCGTTCCACCCGATGTGCGGGACGCGCAGCCCTCCGGCGTCGATCGGTGAGACCTCGCCGCCGATCAGCCCGAGCCCTTCGGTGAGCGCGTGCTCACGGGAGCGTGAGAAGAGGAGCTGCATGCCCAGGCAGATGCCCAGCACCGGCTTGCCCGCCTGCGCGGCGCCGCGGATCTGCTCGTCCAGACCCAGCTCGACGAGGTTGCGCATCCCGTGCGGAAACGCCCCGACCCCCGGCACGACCACAGCATCGGCGTCGCGCAGGGCAGCGTGATCGCGCGTGATCTGCGCTCGCGCGCCCACATGCTCGAGGGCCTTCTGGACCGAGCGGCGGTTGCCCATCCCGTAGTCGACCACCGCGACCACCGGCGACACGCTCATGTCAGCGTCCCCTTGGTGCTCGGCACCCCGTTCTCACCTGGGTCCAGAGCCACCGCGGACCGCAGCGCCCGCGCGCACGCCTTGAACGTCGCCTCGATCACGTGGTGGGCATTGGTGCCGGCCTCGACCGTGAGGTGCAGCGTCAGCTTTCCGTTGGCGGCCAGCGCCCGGAAGAACTCCTCGGTCAGCTCGTGGTCGAAGTTCCCGATCGTCCCCGGCGGCAGCGGCGACGAGAAGGCCATTAGCCCACGCCCGGAGATGTCGACGGCACACGCCACCCGGCTCTCGTCCATCGGGACGGTGGCCTGTCCGTAGCGATGGATGCCGGAACGGTCCCCCAGTGCCCGGTCCAGGGCTTGACCCAGACAGATCCCGACGTCCTCGACGGTGTGGTGCGCGCCGGTGTGCAGGTCTCCGCGCGCCCGCACCGAGAGATCGAAGCGCCCGTGGCGGGCCAGCAGGTCCAGCATGTGGTCGAAGAAGCCGACGCCGGTGTCGCGCTCACCCTGGCCGTCGCCGTCCAGCGACAGGCTCAGGTGGATGTCGGTCTCAGCGGTGCGGCGGTCGATCTCGGCGGCACGTGCCATCACGAGCCATTGTCGCGAATGCGAGCCTCCAGGGACCTGGCGTGCAGCTCGAAGCCCTCGGCCCGGGCGATGGGAGCGGCGGCGCTGGCCAGGGCGGCAGCATCTGAGCCGATCCGCACCTCGTTGTAGCGGCGGCGGAAGTGGATCGGCGACAGAGCCGAGGCAAACCGCGCGGCGCCGTTGGTGGGCAGCACGTGGTTGGAGCCGGCGATGTAGTCGCCGAACGCCGTGCCGCTGGCCCGTCCCACGAACACGCAGCCGGAGTGGCGGACCTGGGGTGCGAGGGCCTCGGCGTCCGCGCCGACGAGCTGGAGGTGCTCGGGCGCGAAGGCCTCCGCGACGGCCAGCGCCTGCTCGAGCTCCCCCACGGCGACGAAGCGGACCACGGCTTCGCTCTCGGACGCGTCGGAGACCTGCTCGGCGAGCGCCTCGATGAGTTCGGCGGAATTGGAGATGGCCACCACCAGCGACCCGGCGCCGTGCTCGGCCTGGGCGAGTAGGTCGAGGGCCAGCGCCCCGGGGTCGGCGTCGCCGCCGGCGATCACCATGAGGTCGGACGGTCCCGCGAAGCCGTCGATCCCGACCCGGCCGAACACCTGGCGCTTGGCCTCCTGGACGTAGAGGTTGCCCGGGCCGACGATGACGTCCACAGCGGCCACCGTCTCGGTGCCGAAGGCCAGCGCGGCGATGGCCTGCGCGCCGCCCATCCGGTAGACGACCGATGCGCCCGCCAGCCGGCAGGCGCCGAGGACCGCGGTGTTGACCTCGCCGTCGGCGCCCGGAGGGGCGCACACGGCGATGTTCTGTACGCCGGCGACCCGCGCGGTGACCACTCCCATGATGACCGTGCTGGGGTACGGCGCGCGCCCCCCGGGGACATACACGGCGGCGCTGTCCACGGGGACCTCGCGCAGCGTGACCTCGTGGCCGTCGAAGGTGACCGTCTGGTCCACGGCGAGGCCGGCCTCGGCGACCTTGGTGACGTTGTCGGTCGCGACCCGCAGGCCCTCGCGGACGGCGTCGTCCAAGCGGGCCTCGGCGGTGTCGAGCTCTGCCTCGGGGACCCGCAGCGCCGCGGGCGTGGTCCCGCCGGTGTCGTACTCGCGGGTGTAGAAGCGCAGGGCATCGTCGCCGCTGGCGCGCACGCGGGCGATGATCTCGGTCACCTGCTCGGCGACGGCCTCGGGTGCCGGGACGAGCCCGCGAAGCTCCTGAGCCAGGCCCGCGGGGTCCCCGGACAGGTTCAGGCGCTCATGCTGCACCGATTCGCTCCAGCAGTCGGTCGATCACGGAAGCCCGCAGCTTATGGGCCACCGGGTTGGCGATGAGGCGCGCCGTGCACAGGGCGATCTCCTCGCGGATCACCAGCCCGTTCTCGCGCAGCGTCGTCCCGGTGGCGGTGAGGTCGACGATGGCCTCCACCAAGCCCGTGAGCGGCGCCAGCTCGACAGACCCCTTGACCTCGACGATCTCGGCCTGGCGGCCTGTGTTGAGCAGGTGAGCCGTGGCGATCCGCGGGTACTTCGTGGCGATGCGCACGACGCCCAGGCGCCGCAGCGCCTCCGCCGCGCGGTCCTCCCCCGCGACGCTGGCCAGCACCATCTGGCAGCGGCCGTAGCCGAGGTCGACGAGCTCATAGACCTCGCGCTCTGACTGCTCCATGAGGACGTCCTTGCCGGTGATGCCGATGTCCGCGGCGCCGGCCTCGACATAGGTGGGCACGTCGGACGGCCGCATGGTGATGATGCCCACGTCCTCGAACAGCAGCTTGCGGTCGTTCTCGCGCACCTCCCGGGTGTCGAGTCCGATCCGGTCCAGGAGATCGAGGGTGTCTGAAAACAGGGCCCCCCGGGGGACGGCGATCCGCAGCTCGGGCACGTCGCCGGCCACTAGGCGCGCCCGCTTTCCTCGCCGGTGAGGGCGATGTGCACGCGCTCGACGTTGAGCGCGAACCCGACGGCGGGCAGTGGGCGCCCGAAGGAGCCCAGGAGCTCGTCGTAACGTCCGCCTCCCCCCAGAGGCACGCCGTAGGCGGGGTCATAGACCTGAAACAGAGGGCCGGTGTAGTACCCCAGGCTCCGCACCAACCCCAAGTCGAAGATGATCCGCTCGGCCATCTCGGGCGCCAACAGCGCGTGCACCTGGCGCATGGGGCGCAGAGCGTCGTGCAGTGCCCCCTCCAACCCCTCGAGCACCTCGGGGCCACCGCGTGTGTGCGCGAGGCGCAGCAGCAGGTTGGACTCCGCCTCGGCGAGATCGAGCGCACGGATCTCGCGGTCCACGCCGACGAAGTCGCCCGCGGCGAGCTCGGTGAGGATCAGGTCGCCGCGCTCCGCGTCCACCTCGAAGGCCTCCAACAGCGACGGGTACAGCGCTGCGTCACCGAGCCCGACGCGGTAGCTGCCCAGGCCGGCGGCATCCAGCGCGGCGCACAGCACCCCCAGGACCTCGGCGGTCCCCTCCGCCCCGGGCATCCCGATGAGCTCGACGCCGGCTTGGAGGAACTCGCGGCTCTGGCCGCGCTGCGGGCGCACCCCGCGATAGGCGTGGGCGACGTAGCAGAAGCGCAGCGGCGGCTCGGCGTGGCCAAAGCGGCTCGCGACCACGCGGGCGATGGGAACGGTCATGTCGGGCCGGAGCACCAGCACGCTTCCGTGCTCGTCGAAGACGCGGTACGCGGGCCGGGCTCCGCCGATGTTCCCACGCTCGAAGGTCTGCTCGTACTCCAGCGCGGGCGTGTAGACCTCGCCGTAGCCGGCGCGGTCGAACACCTCTCGGATCCGGTCGGTCATCGCGCGCAGCTCCCGCATCTCGTCCGGGAGGACATCGCGGGTGCCGCTCGGGGTCCGGTCCACCATCGCTTCGAGGCCGCCGGCGCGGGTCGAGCGGGCGGGGCTCACGCCGCTACGGGAGCGTCTTCCAGACGGGTGATGCGGGCACCGAGCTCACGCAGCCGCTCATCGATCCGCTCATAGCCGCGGTCGATCTGCCGGATGTTGCCGATCTCGGTGATCCCGTCGGCGCACAGCGCGGCGATGAGCATCGCCATCCCGGCGCGGATGTCGGGGGAATCGACGCGCGAGCCGCGCAGCGGGCGCGGCCCGTTGACGATCGCGCGGTGGGGGTCACAGATGGTGATGGAGGCGCCCATCCCGACCAGTTTGTCGGTGAAGAACAGGCGGTTCTCGAACATCTTCTCGTGGATCATCACCGCGCCCGAGGCCTGCGTGGCCAGGGCGAGCGCGATGCTGGTGAGGTCGGCAGGGAAGGCGGGCCAGGGGCCGTCCTCGACCTTGGGCATGTGGTCGCCGTGGTCGTTCTGGATCACCAGCTGCTGGTTGCCGGGCACGATGATGTCGTCGCCGTGTACCTCCGAGCGCAGGCCGAGGCGCTCGAACACCAGCCGGATCATCCGCAGGTCGTCGGGGCGGGTGTCCTTGACGATGAGCTCGCCGCCGGTGACCCCGGCCAGCGCCATGAACGAGCCGATCTCGATGTGATCGGGCGCGATCGTGTGGGTGCACCCGCGCAGGCGGGCCTGCCCGTGAACGGTCATGACGTTGGAGCCGATGCCGTCGATATCGGCGCCCATCTGCTCGAGCATTCGCGCCAGGTCCTGCACGTGGGGCTCGGAGGCGGCGTTGCGTATGACGGTGGTCCCACGCGTGAGCGCGGCCGCCATCAACACGTTCTCGGTGGCCATCACCGACGGCTCGTCCATCAGGAAGTCACACGGGCTGAGGCCCAGAGGCGGAGCGGTGAGGACGATCTCGTCCGGGCGATCGTTGACGGTCGCGCCGAGGGTGCGGAACGCGTCGAGGTGAGGGTCAAGGCGGCGGCGCCCGATCACGTCACCGCCCGGCGGGGGCATGTGTGCCGAGCCGAATCGCGCCAGCAGCGGGCCGGCGAGCAGGAACGAGGCCCGGATCCGCTCGCTCAGGAGCCGGTCGACCTGCGTGGTCTCCACGGTGGAGCTGTCGATCAGGATCTCGGCGCGATCGGTCCACTCCACCCTGGCGCCCAGGACCTGGAGCAGGCGCAGCATGTCCTCGACGTCTGAGATCTGGGGCACGTTGCGCAGGATCACCTCGTCCTCGGTGAGCAGGCAGGCGGCCAGAATGGGGAGCGCCCCGTTCTTGTTCCCGGCGACGGTGATCGTGCCGCAGAGGGGCACCCCGCCTTCGATGACGAACTTCTCCAGTTTGATCGACCCCGCAGTGGTGGTGGGTGGGCGGTCGCCGGTCAGCGTAGCCGCTCGCGGTACCGGCTGTCTGTCCCCGGCGACGGAGGCCGAGGGCTGAGCTAGGGTAACGGCCATGCCAGCAGAGATTTCGCGAGAGCAGGCCTGGGACCTGCTTTGCGAATGGGCGGAGTCAGACTCCCTGCGACGGCACATGCTGGCGGTCGAGGCCGCCATGCGCGCCTACGCGCCGCGCTTTGACGGTGACGTCGAGCTGTGGGGCCTCACCGGGCTGATGCACGACCTCGACTACGAGCGCTATCCCTCGCTGCAGGACGGGCACCCCCGCTACGCGCTCAAGGAGCTCGAGGAGCGCGGGTACCCGCCCGAGCTGGTGCGGGCCGTCGCGTCGCACGCGACCTACCTGGGCGTCTCGCGCGACTCCCCCATGGAGAAGACGCTCTTCGCCGTGGACGAGCTGTGTGGCTTCCTGTTGGCGTGCGCCTATGTGCGCCCTGACGGGCTCGTGGGGATGACCCCCAAGTCGGTGAGGAAGAAGATGAAGACGCCGGCGTTCGCCGCTGCCGTCAGCCGTGACGACATGACCGAGGGGGCCGCCGAGCTCGGCGTGGACTTCGACGAGCATCTGGCGTTCGTGATCGCGGCCCTGGCCGAGCGCCGTGACGAGCTCATGCCCGCCGCCACCGCCGCCGACGGAGACTGAGGGAGCGCGGTGGCGCCGGTCTCGGTCGTGGTTCTGGAAGGCGATGAGACGGGCCAGGAGTTGCTCGAGCAGTCCCTCCGTGTCCTGGACGGTGAGCTGCTGGGACTCGAGCTGGAGCTCCACCGCTTCGACCTGTCGTTGGAGAGCCGGCGGGCGACGTCGAACGGGATCGTCGACGAGGCCGCTGTGGCGATGCGCGAGGCGGGTCTGGGGCTGAAGGCGGCGACGATCACGCCGGAGGGCGCGGACGACGTCGGATCGCCCAACCGCATCCTGCGCGAGGAGGTCGATGGCAAGGTCATCGTGCGTACCGGGCGCCGGCTGCCCGGGGTGGCGCCGCTGGCCGGCGTCTATCACCCCATCTCGGTCGTGCGAATGGCCGTGGAGGACGCCTACGGGGCGGCCGAGCACCGCGAGGGCGATGCCGGCGCGGCCGACGAGGTCGCCTACCGGACCGAGAAGATCACCCGCTCCACGTGCCGGGCGGTGGCCGAGTTCTCGTTTCGCACGGCAGCCACGATGGGCGCGCGGGTCTACGGAGGCCCGAAGTGGACCGTGTCGCCGGTGTATGAGGGGATGCTCAAGGAGGAGATGGACGCCGCGGCCGCGCGCCATGCCGATATCTCCTACCACCCGGTGCTGATCGACGCCACCTACGCCGGCCTGCTGTCGGGCGCGACGGATGCTCCCCTGGTGATCCCGGCCCTCAACCGCGACGGCGACTGCCTGTCTGACCTGGTGCTGCCGATGTTCGGCTCGATCGCCGGGGCCGAGTCGGTTCTCCTGGCCTTCGACGACGAGTACGACACCACGTGCGCGATGGCCGAGGCGCCCCACGGGACCGCGCCGGCGCTGCTGGGCAAGGACCTGGCCAATCCGCTGGCGATGATCCTGGCCTGCGGGGCGCTCCTGCGCCACGCCGCCGATCGCCACGGGCCCGCGTGCGAACGGGCCTCGCGGGCCATCTACGAGGGCACGCTCGAGACGATCGCCTCCGGCACCAAGACCCCGGATCTCGGCGGGCACGCGGGGACCACGGAGTTCACCTCGGCGGTGGTGGATCGCGTCCACACCAAGCTCGACGTCTGGTCCTCACTGGGCTCCTGAGCCCTCGCCGGGGCCGTCTGCAAGAACCCGTGCAGCCGGGTGGGCGGCGCCCGGTTCCGTCCGCACCTCTCCCTACTCTTACGAACATATGTTCCAGGCCTCAGCCAAGCGATTCCGCGCCCTCATGACGCTGTTCGACGACGTCCTCGGCGATCCCGAGCCCCCGGCCGCGCCGCACCCTCACCGCAGGCCGGTCCGGATCCAGCGGCAGCGCCGACCCGGCACGATCGCGTCCCGTCCCACGCACTGCCTCTCCCCCGTGCC
>JBAQGP010000782.1:0-2031 GCA_049287845.1 Solirubrobacteraceae bacterium
CAGTTCGACGTCGACCTGATCGCCGACAGCTATCCGGCGATTCCCGGGGGCGGGATCGACTGGGCCAACAAGCTGATGAAGCCGGTGACCAACTACGTCACCACCTATCGGCGCCTGTTTCAGGGGATCCTCGAGGGGCGCGATCCGCGTGAGAGCTATCAGGCGATGGCCAAGTGGGTGGCCGACAACCCACCCTTCCCGGCGCGCGCCTACCGCGAGTGGATCACGTGGATGTACAAGGAGAACCGGCTGGTGTCCGGGCGCCTGCGGCTGCGCGACCGGCGGGTCGATCTATCGGAGATCGAGCAGAACCTGCTGGTCGTCACCGCGGGGGCCGATCACATCGCGCCGCCCGGGGGCACCGTCCCCCTGCTCGATCTCGTCGCCAGCGAGGACGTGACGCACCTGGATCGCCCGGGCGGCCACATCGGTCTGATGGCGGGATCGCGCGCCAAGCACGAAATCTGGCCTGAGCTCGCCGACTGGCTCGGTGAACGCTCGGGCCGTTGAGGCAAGGAGAGAGACGACATGGCCACGACAACTACCGCCGCCGGCGAGGCTACGGTCCATCGTCCCCGCCTGCACGGACGCGTCGCGTTCGTCACGGGCGGCACCCGCGGCATCGGCGCTGCCATCGGTCGCAGCCTCGCCGAGCAGGGCGCCCAGGTCGCGGCCGGCTACAGCCGAGACCAGGAGAACGCGCAGGCGTTCGTCGACAACCTCGGTAAGGAGGGGCTGAACGCCTCGATCCATCAGGGGAACGTCGGCTCCGGCGACGACTGCCGCCGAACCGTCAACGAGGTGATCGCGCAGCATGGCCGCCTCGACATCCTCATCAACAACGCGGGGATCACGATCGACAAGACCGTGCTCAAGATGAGCGACGAGGACTGGTACAAGGTGCTGGCCGTCAACCTGTCCGGGGCGTTCTTCATGAGCCAGGCGGTGCTGCCGCACATGATCGACCGCGGCTCCGGGCGCATCATCAACATCTCCTCGATCATCGGTGAGATGGGGAACATCGGCCAAGCCAACTACGCCGCGTCGAAGTCCGGCCTGTTCGGGCTGACCAAGACCATGGCGCGCGAGGCCGCCCACCAGCTCAACAAGGCCGGCAAGCTCGACGAGGACGGCGTCGGCCTGACCGTCAACACCGTGGCGCCGGGTTTCATCGCCACCGAGATGATGGACTCCATCCCCGAAAAGGTGCTGGACGGGATCAAGGCCAAGATCCCTCTCGGCCGCCTTGGCAGGCCGGATGAGATCGCGAGGGTCGTTCATTTCCTCGCCGCTGATCAGTCCTCCTATATCACCGGTGCAATCTGGGGCGTCAACGGCGGCATGGACATGTAACCGCGGCCCTCGCGCCAATGCTCTCCCGTGGCGCATTCGGGGCGGACCACTGTCGGCGGTGGCGTAGGCGCCGAAACGGCGCCGCGTGCGGCTACCGCGAGCGCTCGAGGACCGCCGCGAGCAGCCGCGGCCAGTGGTTGTCCAGCGCGTCGTGACCCATGAACAGGCCGAGATGGCCCCCGGGGCTGATGTCGCGCAGGATGTCGGGCTCGGCGGTGGCGACGTAGTCAGCCAGCGCGAAGACCTGGTCAGGCGGGGTGATGTGGTCCGTCGCCCCCGCCAGCAGGTTCAGCGCACAGTCGATGCGACGCAGATCGACGCGCTCGCCACCGACCTCGAGGGCACCCGCGATGAGCTCGTTGTCCCGGAACAGGTGCTCGACGATCCACAGGTAGAAGCCGCCGGGGATGGCCTGGGTGTGCTTGAACCAGTCCTCAAACTCCCGGTAGCGCTCGACATGCTTGGCATCGTCGAGGTTGGCCAGCAGCTGGAGCTGGCGGCCGATCTCATTGTCCGGCTTGATGAGGATGAAGCCCGCCAGCATGTGCTCGCCGCTGAGCATCCCGCCGCCGGCGCTGACGAGCCTCCGGTAGAAGTCAAGGTTGCCGTTGGGCGCGAACGCCTGGAGCGCGGCGTGGATGACTGGCTCGCCACAGTGGAAGTCGATCGGCGCGCCGC
>JBAQGP010000783.1:0-6799 GCA_049287845.1 Solirubrobacteraceae bacterium
CTCCAGTTCGCCGGCATCGAGCACCATGCCGGCGCCGAACGCCCCGGCGCGTTCCAGACGTGACGGGAAGCGGTCGATCGCGATCAGCTGCCCGGCGCCCATGAGCCGCGCCTTGATGAGATGACACATGCCGAGCGGGCCGACGCCGAAGACCACGACGGTCTCGGCGAACGTGTCGTTGAGCCGGCGCGCGCGCTCGAACCCGTGGGTGACCGCCATCGGCTCGGTGAGCACCGCCACGTGGTCGGGCAGCTCGTCGGGCACCCGGAACAGCTGGGTGCCCGGCAACAGGTACATGTATTCGCTCCAGCCGCCGAACAGGTGTGGCTCGCGGCTGCAGTTGAGGCTGTTGCCGTAGTCCTCCAGACGCTCGCACATGTAATAGGGGTGGCCGTTGCGGCAGTACCAGCACTCGCCGCAGCTCACATTGGCGGCCGGGACGACGCGGTCGCCGGGGCGAAGAGGCTGTCCCTCACTGTCGAGCACCGTGCCACCGGTGGCGGCGATCGTGCCGACATTCTCATGGCCGCAGATGAGCGGGTATTCGATCTGGCGCTCGTGCGGGGTGCCGGCGTACTGCATGACCTCCCCGCGGAACGTGTGCTTGTCGGTCCCGCAGATGCCCGACATGGACATCTGGAGCACGACCGCTCCCGGCTCAGGATCGGGCAGCGGGAACTCGTGGACCTCCACGGCGCCGGGCTGCGTCATGACCGCGGCTCTCACGGAGCGGCTCACGGGCGAGAGCTCCTCCGGGCAGAACCGGCCCCGCGCCATTTGGAGCGTTCCATATCGCGGACTTCTACCGTCTGAGCGCCGCCGCGTCAAGGCCATCCGGACGGGGCGCAACCCTTGTAACAACGGTTGCAACCGCCGGATGTCGGTGGTAGGTTGCTGGAACGTTCCACACACCGGGGAGGAGCAGCATGGGCATCGCAGTCGGTCACAGCGGCAGTGAACCGGAGCCGGTCGCGAAAGGCGGCCTGTTCACCCGTCAGGCCTCGGGGCTGGTCCGTGAGCTCGGGATCCCCGCCGCCGTCGGCATCTCGCTGGCGTCGGTGGCGGTGGTCAACACGTTCATCAACTTCAACGCGGGGCTGACGGACTTCAGCAAATCCGACATGTATCTGCCGCTGCTCGCCGGAGCGTTCATCTGGCTGGTGGCGATGTTCGCCTACCGCCATCTGCTCGAGGCGATCCCACGAGCCGGCGGCGAGTACGTGTTCCTCTCACGTGTCGTCTCTCCGGTGGCGGGTGCCATGGCCGGAATCGGAATCGCCGTGGTCTTCACCTACGTGCTCGCGGCCAACGCGCACTTCGCCGCCACCTTCACGCCCTTCATGCTCACGGCGCTCGGCTCGGCCTTCAGCAGCGCGTCGATCGCCAACGCCGCCAACGACATCGGCACGAATCTGGCCGTCGTGCTCATCAGCTGCGGCGTCATGGTGATCGTGGCGCTGGCGTCGCTGTTCTCCCTCAAGCGGCTGGCCCAGATCATTCTGGCCCTCATCGTCGTCCAGCTGCTCGCGTTCCTCTGCCTTGCCGTGCTCCTCGCCGACCACAGCCACGCCGACTTCGTGAGTGCGTTCGCGCGCTACACCCACCACCCCGGCGCCTTCCAGGCGCTGGTCTCGCTCGGCCACTCCAACGGGGTGCTCTACGGCACGTCGTTTGCGGCGATGATCGCGATCATCCCGTTCATGGTCCTCAACTACAACGGCGTTCTGTACTCCTACTACGTCGGCGGTGAGCTCCGGCGTCCGGGACGGACATATCTGTACGCCTCGGCGATCAGCATCGGCCTGCTGGTCATCGTCTGGGGCGGTGTGTGGGCGCTGCTGCGCCACACCGCCGGACTGCACTTCATGCAGGCGCAGGCCGATCTCGGCGCCGGCAGCCCCGGCGCCTACGCCAAGATCACGTCGCTCAGCGCCCAGGCGGGCGGCCTCGGCTACGGTCTCGTCCTGTCCGGCGACCCCATCACGAAGATCCTCTTCGGGGTCGCCGTACCCGTCGCCGAGATCGCGGTCAACCTCGCGTTCGTCGCCGTCACCACGCGCGTGCTCTTTGCGCTGGCCTTCGACCGCCTGCTCCCGTTGAGCGTGGCCAAGATCAACGAGCGCAACCACGCGCCGGTCGTCGCGATCGGCATCGTGATCGTCATCGGAATCGCCTTCTGCATCCTCACCACGTACGCCGACCTGACCAACATCGTCGCGTTGGAGAGCTTGTTCTTCGCCCTGATCCTGCTTGCCGGCGGTGTCGCCGCGACGTTCCTGGCCAGCCGTCGCTCCGACCTCCTGCTCAGACCGGGAGCGACCGACCTGCCGCGATGGCTGGGGGTGCCGCGCGTCACCTGGGCCGGTGGCCTGACCACCGTCCTGGCGCTGTTCACGATCGTCGAGGTGCTGGTGCACTCCAGCGTGTACGGAAAGCTGAGCGCCGAGTCGATCACGACGCTCGTCATCGTGCTGGGGGCCGGTCCCGTCGTCTATCTCATCGCCAGTTCGCTGCGCCGCCGGCGCAACCAGATCGACATCGGCATGTCGATGCGTGAGCTGCCACCCGAGTGATGCTGGGGCGCCGTAAGGATGCGTCTGCCCGTCGGCGGGCGCTGCGCATCTTCTTCGCCACCGACGTCCACGGGTCGGATCGCTGCTTTCGCAAGTTCCTGGCTGCGGCCACCGTCTACGAGGCCGAGATCCTGCTGCTGGGCGGGGACGTGGCGGGCAAGGGACTGGTTCCGATCCAGGCGCAGAACGGCTCGCTGCATGCCGAGGTGCGCGGTGAACCGGTCACCGTGCCGGCCGGGGAGGAGCCGCGCCTGCTCGCCGAGATCAACAAGCTCGGCTTCTACGGCGTCAGGATGGAGGCGCACGAGGTCTCCCGGATGCGCGAGGACCCGGGGTACGTCGCCGAGCGCTTCCGCGGCGAGATCGCCGCTCAGGTCGAGGGCTGGTGTGACCTGGCGGCCGAGCGCCTTCCGGACTCGGTGCGCTGCATCATCACGCCGGGCAACGACGATCCGTTCGAGGTCGACGGGGTCCTCGAGCGGGCGTCGCGGGTCGAGTGCCCGGAGCGCGACCTGTGCGACCTGGGGCCGGTCCTGCTGGCCAGCCTCGGCGACGTGACGCCCACGCCCTGGAACACCGAGCGGGAATACAGCGAGGAGGAGCTCGAGCGCCGGATCTGCGAGATGCTCGACCGTGTGCCGGCCGACCGGCAGGCGATCGTCAACTTCCACTGCCCGCCCTACGGCACCGGCCTGGACGTGGCCCCCGAGCTCGACGAGAACCTGCGACCGGTGATCCGCGGGGGGCGCCCCAGCTTCATGCCCGTGGGCAGCACCGCGGTGCGCGACACGATCAAGCGCTACCAGCCGTCCGCCGGCCTCCACGGCCACATCCACGAGTCCCGTGCCGCCCAGAAGATCGGGAGCACGCTGTGCCTGAATCCGGGCAGCGACTACACGGCCGATCTGCTGCGCGGGGCGGTCGTGGACATCGCCGAGGACGGAAGCTGCCTGGACTTCCTGTTCACGGCCGGCTGACGTGGTCGCCGGAGAGGTGCTCAAGCGGGGCCGGGTGCACGAGATCACGACGCAGCCGCGCCAGGGTGGTGTCGAGGTCCGACAGCTCCGTGCCGAGGCGCTGGGCCGTGATGGTGGCGTCCAGCCGAGTGTCGCGCGGGGCCGCGCCGCCGGCAAGCGCCTCGGCCGGCGGAGGCCCGACGTCGAGCAGCTCCGGGTCCAGGCCAAAGGCGGCCACGGCGCGGCGAGCGAGCCCCACCCGGTCGGCGTGCTCGCCGCCGCAGCAGTGCAGGATCCCGCTGACGTCGCGCTCGAGCGCGAGCCAGATGAGCTCGGCGGCGTCGGTGGCGAGGGTCGGGGTGGCCAGCTGGTTGAGCCCGTCGCCGTCCCACACGGTGAAGCGCCGGCCGGCGTGCAGGGCGTCGACGATCGACGCCACCAGATATCCGAATCCGGCGTCCTGGCGGCGGGGCGTCTGCGGCCTCGCCCGGTGGATCCCCTGGACGCCGGCGATGCGCGCCACCGTCCCGCGCGCGGCGCGCTGGGTCACGACCAGCTCCGAGGCGGCCTTGAGAAAGCCGTACGGGTTGATGGGGTGGGGCGGCTCTGTCTCGGCGGCGGGGCCCTGGGTGCCGTCAAACACCCAGTCGGTGGAGATGAGCACGACGCGGGCGTCCACGTCGTTGGCGGCGTCCACCACGCTGCGGGTCGCGCCCACGTACTCCTTCCACGCCCGTCGCCGGTCTGAGACCAACATGGTTGGATCGTTCCAGATCGCCGCGTGCACGATCGCGTCGGGACGGGTGGCGGCGACGCAGCGGTGCACGAGCGGTCGGTCGGTGAGGTCGACGGTCTCGTGGGAGGGCGCGATGACCTCGGCCCCGTGACCCTGCGCGAACACGTGGGCCAGGTTGGAGCCCACGAATCCGTCGGCGCCGGTCAGGAAGATCCTCACCGGCGTGGCTCCTGGAGAAGTGGGCTCACGCGGCCGTCACCTCCTCCAGGCGCACCGCGCGGCCCTCGCGCAGCGACCGCCATGCTGCCAGCCCGATGACCAGCGGCGCGCGGGCGTCCTGCACGCCCACGGGCGGCGCCGTGCCTGCCTGCAGCGCCGCGACGAACGCCCGCCATTCGCGCTCGTAGCTGGGCAGGTAGCGCTCGAGGAAGAAGTGAGGGAGGGATGGACGCGCGATGCCCTGCGCGGTGGTGAGCACCCCGGTGTGGGCCGGTGGGTTCTCCGACGCCGCCATGCCGTCGGCACCGAAGGCCTCGACGCGCTGATCAAAGCCGTAGGCGGTCGCGCGGCAGTTGTCGATCGCGGTGAGGCAGCCGCTGGCGTGCACCAGGGTCACAAGCGCGGTGTCGATGTCCCCGGCCTGCGCGAACGCGGGGGCCACCCGGACGCTGCCGCGCGCGAACACCTCCACGACCTCTGAGCCGGTGACGAACCGGGCCATGTCGAAGTCGTGGATCATCATGTCCAGGAACAGCCCGCCCGACGTGCGCACGTACTCGAGCGTCGGCGGGTCCGGGTCCCGGCTGGAGATCCGCACGAGGTGGGGCTCGCCGATCCGTCCGGCGGCGACGGCCTCCTGCACCGACGCGTGCGCAGGATCAAAGCGGCGGTTGAAGCCGACCTGGAACGGCACCCCGTACGTCTCGATGGCATCGAGCCCGCGCTCGAGCTCCTCCAGTTCCAGCGAGACCGGCTTCTCGCAGAACACCGCCTTACCCGCCTCGGCGGCCGCCACCATGAGGTCCACGTGCGTGTCGGCGCTCGAGCACACCGCCACCGCGTCGACGTCTGACTGGAGCACCTCCTCCACGCTGGCGGCCACCGGCGCGCCCAGCTCACGGGCGATGTCGAGGGCGAACGGCGCGTGGAGGTCGTAGACGATGCCCAGCCCCGCGCCGGGGACACGCCGGGCCAGCAGCTCGGCGTGGATCCGGCCGATGCGCCCGGCGCCGATCAGCCCGATGCTGATCGGCGTCACGCCGCCCCCTCGGCGGCGAGTGGCACCACCGTCTCCCAGGTGCCACCGCGGGCCGAGCGCAACAGCGCATCCTGAACCCGCGCCCACTCGAGCGCCTGCTCGAACCCGGGCTCGAACGGCCGGTCCTCGGCCACCGCGGTGCAGAACTCGTGGTCCTCGATCGTGACCAGGTCCTCGAACCCGATCGCGTTGCCGCTGCCGGGGACGAAGACGCCGTGGTGGCCGAAGCGATCCCCGCCGAGCACGGTGGTGTAGCCCGAGCCTCGGTCGGTGGTGGCGCGGTACACCCGCAGCTCGTTGAGACGCTCGAGGTTCCACCCGAGGGCGCCGCGGGTGCCGTAGACGTCGAACGCATTCTCTGATTCGGGGCCGATGGACGTCCGGCTGGCCTCGAACGTCCCGCGCGTGCCGTTGGCGAACTCCACCAGCATCCCGGCGTAGTCCTCGTTGGTGACCGGCGTGAGCGGGTCCCCCGCGCTGCCGCGGCCGTAGTGGGTCAAGGTGCCGCTGGGGGCGGGCCGCTCTGAGATGAACGTCTCGACGGTCCCGGTGACGCGGGTGATGGGCCCGATGAGCAT
This sequence comes from Solirubrobacteraceae bacterium, assembly GCA_049287845.1. Classification (GTDB taxonomy): domain Bacteria; phylum Actinomycetota; class Thermoleophilia; order Solirubrobacterales; family Solirubrobacteraceae; genus Palsa-465. Next base: position 6,102 of record JBAQGP010000783.1, read on the forward strand.
GTGGGCGAGATCGACGGAGTGGCTGAGCAGGTCGCTGGTCACCCCGTAGCCGGCCTCCTCGAGCTGGAAGCGCCACGAGTTGACGCCCAGCGGGTCGGCCCCGTACATGGAGAAGAAGCGGCCGCGGTAGTTGGTGATCTCGCCCAGCTCGCCGGTGGCGATCAGCTCACGGGCGTACTGGACCAGGGGCGCCCAGCGGTAGTTGTAGCCGACGCCGCTGAGCACGCCGGCGATGCGCGCCGCGGTCGCCGCTTGGAGCACGTGCTCGGGCGTGCCGCCCACCGGCTTCTCGCAGAACACTGCCTTACCGGCGCCTGCCACGGCGGCGACGAGCTCGCCGTGGACCATGTTCGGCGCCGCGATGAAGACGACCTCGACGTCGGGGTCCTCCACCACGGCACGCCAGTCCACCGAGCCGCGGTCAAAGCCAAACGAGCTGACCGCCTGGTCCACGCGCTGAGGCATGGCGTCGCTGCACGCGACCAGCTCGGGCTGGTAGATGCGGTCGTGAAAGAGGGTCGGGATGCGCAGCAGCGAGCGGCTGTGGGCCTGACCGAGCCAGCCGAAGCCGATCACCCCGACGCCGATACGCCGGCGCGCCGGGACGGTGCCCCGGCTCGCCGCCGGGCGCGTTGCGGTCTGACTCATGCGGCCGTCCCCTCCACCAGCGCCAGCACCTCGGCCTCGTCGGGCATGGC
>JBAQGP010000784.1:0-6564 GCA_049287845.1 Solirubrobacteraceae bacterium
GTCGGGACGCGGATGGCGCCGGACGAACCGTAGGGCCGCGACCAGATATCCGACAAAAACGAGCACGATGACCAAGAGCAAAACCAGTGCGACTGTGGCTTCCACGCTACCCATCTACCCCGCCGCAGGTCCGGCGTCAACACCGGGCATCAAGGTCGCTCTGATCGCTGGCCAGCCCTCGTCTGAATCCGCCGCCTGAGAAACGGGGAGATCGGAATCGCCAGCAGCACGAGCGAGACGAAAAGCAGCACCACGCCCACCGCGCGCGCCGGTCCGCGACCGAAGATCACAAGGCAGCCAGCGCCGGTCGGGAGAACGCACAGCACGACCATCCACACCGGAGAAAGGCACGCTCGCCCGCGGTGAGCTGGGCCCGAATCTCGGCGCGTCTGGCGCTCCCCCTCATTGTCAATCAACGCTACAAGAACCAGCGTCACCAGCGAACCACTAGCCGGGCCGGCTCCCCGCGACGCGCCGCCGCCGGCCACCTCATCGGGCGCGTCGCTTGTCCGATGATGGTTGGTAGGTGAGACCGTCAAAGCTCGCGCTGAGCGGGTTGAGGTATGGGGCGCGCTACAGGGCTGCCGCTCAGCCTTCGACGATCGGCCGCAGCTCAATGACCCCGTATCGGGCGATGGGATGTTTGGCGGACACCTCGATGGCTTCCTCGAGATCCGCGCACTGGAGGAGGTTGAACCCAGAGGCTGGAGCATTCGTCTCAACACGCGGACCGGTGTCGAGTTCGGTCTTGCCCCCTCGCACGCTGACATTCGTGGTGACATCGACAGCCTCGAGGACATCCCCCTGCAAACGCACGCCGCGCTGCTCCATCTCCGACACCCAGGCCTGAACCTGGTGGCCTATTCTTCCGCGGTCCGCCGGACTGAATGCGATCGACTCATCGCGGCAGACCAGCATCAGAAACCTCATTGGTCCTCCTCGCTCGGGCGGTCGTCGTCCACGCCATCGTCCCAGACCACCAGACCGACGGTGAAAAACGATGCCTTGCAATCGCAATCCGCACGTCGCATTGAGCGTTAGGGAACGAGACGCCGCGGCGCCGGCTTGGAGGGTGCCGAAAGTGTTCGCTGGTGGATGGACCAGCGGACGCTCGAAAAGCAACCGCCGGCCGTCGCACAAGGGAACGTTAAGGGGACTCCGCGCGCTGGTTTATTCGGGTCGGTGAGGCAAGTTAGCTGGGGGGCGTTCGGGAGGCTGATGACCGGCCGCAGTGAAGAACGATCCCGGCACTCTGTATGTGTCGGTCCCTCGTCCCTTGCGATCTTTGAGGTACGCCAGAACCTGGCGTGGGGTGATCGGGACGATGCTGGTGCGCATGCGTCGTCCTCCGTTCTCGTTGACGACCGACTCGAGGAGCTTCTCGGCGTCGGCTTCTGACGCGATGCCGTGAGCGGCGACACATTTGACCGCCTCGGACGCCGGGACCATGTAGTCGCCGCCGCCTCGATGTAACCGGCCAAGGGAACGCAGGGTCCAACAACAGATGTCTGACGCGCTCAGCGGAACTATCAGCGGCCATTTGGCCAGAGTGTCATGGATCCAGGATGTGGCGCGCAACGCGCTGGGCCCGGCCAGAGACCCGGTGTGTGGACCTCGCTTATCGGACCGCCAACGACGCCTGCGGGACGTCACACTAGGGATCGCTCAGCGCATGCTTCGATGGGCGTCGCCCGCCAAGGCGGTTCGATCCACGCGGCAGCGGTGGGCAGTCGTCAGTCGGGGTAAGTTAGCCCGGAGATGTCCTCGCGATGGCACCGAGTCGGCCTCTACTTGGGGGTTGTCGAAGAGACTGCGGAGGATCGTCGGATTCGCGGAGCGCTTCCGACGCTGTCAGCGGCCGGTGTCGTGCTTTACGTTGTGATCGCGGTCGTCGTCGGGGGCGCGGTCGTCGGCATCCTCGACGGCGACGTCCGATCAGGCGTCATCTTCGGAGTTCTAATGGCCATTGTCCTCATCGGCCAAGGCCTCTGGCGTCGTCGCCAGAACAGCTCGCGCCGTCGCTTGGGCTGATCGAGCTCGTCTGCGTTCGCGGGACCAAGGATCACCGAACAGTCGACGAGCTCGGGCTGGCTGCTGCTTCTCGATCATTCCGGAAGCCTCAGCTACCGGACCGGTCGCGGCTCTGGCGTTGCCTCCGAATCGGCGCTTCGTCACACCGCCCTGCGTCACTGAGACTCACTCGACTGCTCGCCCCGCTCGGGCCATGATCGCCGCTCTATGTCTTCTTGCTGCGCCGCTTTCTGCCGACCGCCAAAACCACAAGCACGACGTACGGTACGAGCACCACGAGAAGCATCAGTCCAACGACAATCGCGTCGATCACCTGGCCCTTCGAAACCGCGATGGCGATAGCGCCAGCCAGGAGCGCCGTCGTGAGGATCAGCCAGATGGGGATTCCCGATCTCCTCACGGCCTACCCCCTGTTAGGTATGAGCTCACGCCAACAGCCTAGGACCCGGACCGAAGTCGCGGGTCCCTTCTGCTTCGGGCTAGGAGCAGCAGTGTGGCGCTTCAGCGGTCTCAGTTGGGTATCGGCTTCTGCGACGCGGGAGACCCGCAATCGCGCTTAGCAGGGCGCGTGGCCTTCTTCCCTGCTGAGCACGCAAAGCAGGGAACAGGCGCCTGCGCCTTGCTGTTCGGGTAGCGGGGTTCCGGCTGGTCCGCCACGCCGCCGGTCGGCCGACCGCCCTGGCGAGACCCGGAGCTGGCGAGGAGCGTGGAGGAAGCCGCTTGTGGGTCAGACACCTGCAATGCCGTCGGCGCGGTAATCACGGACGGCGCCGACAACAGCGCGGCAGCGCCACTCGCGGTGGCGCAAGTGGAGGTGCTGGCTGGCTGTTGGGGTTGTTATTGGCCGGGCGCGATTAGGCCGGACTCGTAGGCGAGCACGACTGCCTGGGCGCGGTCGCGCAGATGGAGCTTCATCAGAATCCGCCCGACGTGTGTTTTCGTCGTCTGCTCGGCGATGAACAGTGTCTTGCTGATCTCGGCGTTGGACATACCGGCTGCGATCAGTCGCAGAACCTCGAGTTCGCGGGCGGTGAGCTCGTCAAGGCTCTGTGGTCTGCCCGGCGGCCGTTCGCGTCGGGCGGCGAATTCTTCGATCAGGCGTTTGGTGATCGACGGCGCGAGCAGCGCGTCGCCGCGCGCGACGACGCGGACGGCGTGGACCAGTTCCTGCCCGGGGGCGTCCTTAAGCAGGAACCCGCTGGCGCCGGCGCGCAGCGCCTCGTAGACGTATTCGTCGAGATCAAAGGTCGTGAGGATCAACACGCGTGGGCGCTCGTCCACGGGGTGGGAGGCAAGGATCTGTCGCGTTGCCTCGAGCCCGTCCATGACCGGCATCCGCACGTCCATCAGTACGACGTCCGGCCTCAGCTTGGGTGCGAGCCTGACCGCGTCGGCGCCGTTGGCGGCCAAGCCGACGACGGTCAGGCCTGGTTGAGCGGCGAGGAGCGCTTGGAAGCCTTCCCGGACCATCGCCTGGTCGTCTGCGATCAGGCATCGTGTCATGGGCTTGGGAGTCATGACCTCTCGGTGAGTGGGAGCACGGCTGAGACCGAGAAGCCTCCGGCGGGCACCTGTCCGGCGGTGAGCACGCCGCCGAGCAGGATGGCGCGCTCGCGCATCCCGGCTAAGCCGTGGCCCGGTCCCTGGTCTTCGCGCACCGTGGCGACCGAGCGTTCTGGACTGTTGGTGATCGTCAGCCGAACCGCGTCGCGGTCGCGATGGATTAGCACGCTGACGCTTGCCCCGGGGGCGTGGCGGGTCGCGTTTGACAGGGCTTCCTGAACGATCCGGTAAGCGCAGACGCCGACCGCGGGCGGGATGTCGTCTACGGCACCGTCGAGTGAATAGTCCACCGGAACTCCGGCGTTGTGGGCCGTGTCGATGAGTTCGGGGATCTGCTCGATCTGGGGCTGCGGCGCGCGTGCGGTCCCCTCCTCGTTACGCAAGACGCCGAGCAGCCGTCTCATGTCGGACAGCGCGTGCCGCGCGGCGTTACTGATGGCGCCAAACTCTGCGCTGACCGCGTCGGGCACGTCGTTGATGCGGTAGGGGGCGGTTTCGGCTTGCACCGCGATCAACGACATGTGATGTGCGACCACGTCGTGCAGCTCGCGCGCGATTCGAGCGCGCTCTTCGAGCACGGCGCGATGGGCCTGTTCGCGCTCGACGTGCTCGGCCTCCACCGCGAGCTCCTGTCGCGCTCGGCGTCGGCCGTGGACCGCGTCGACGGCGACCGCCAGGGCGACGGTTATCGCGGTAGCCGTTCCCGTTCGCTGCAACGACCCTCCGAATGGCACCCACAGCCAGCTCAGTGCAACCATCAGGACGCACATCCACCACAGAACGATCCGCTCGGCGGTGGCGGCGGCCGCGCAGAATATGACGACCAGGACGGCGAACTGCCCACCGTCGATACCGGCGGGATTGACCGTCGCCGGGATCAGTACCGCCGCGAGCAGGCCGAGTCGCCAAGCGATCACGGGGAGCCGCGGCGCAACTAGCAGCAGGCCCAGGAATCCGAACAGCACGGTTCGCTCGCGGACGAGCCTGAGGAAGATCGGATCGCCGCCTGCGCCACTGTTTGCGCCCGACGACGCGAGCCGCAGGGTCGCGACGACCGCCACGAGTCCACCCGCGATCGCCGCCAAAGTCGCGAGCCGGCGCAGCCAAGCCGACCGCCACGGCAGGGTCGCGGGCGGAGCGAACAGCGTCTGCGCGAGCCCGGTCAAGCCAGCTGTGGCCAGTGTCCGCCAGTCGACCGACCGCCGTGTATCGATGCCATTCACCGGTATAGCTTGGCACCAGCGAGGCGCGTCGTCGTCCCTCTCCGGTGGGTCATACCGAGGTATGACCCAGGCCCGGATCACCGCCGCCGTAGCTCTTGAGGGTGAGGCGCGATTTGGCTCTGTGGGCCGACGACAAATCACGCGGCGCTGCGTACGTTCTCGCCATGGACGCTCTAGTGGATATCAACGACGTAACCAAGCGCTACAACGGCTCGAGACAGCCGGCGGTGGACGGGATAGCTCTCGAGGTCGCGGCGGGTGAGGCGGTGGCAGTGATGGGACCGTCCGGCAGCGGGAAGTCGACGCTGTTGAACCTGATCGCCGGGCTGGATCGGCCGACGAGCGGGACGATCACGGTGGCCGGCCAGCGGATCGACCGGCTGTCTGAGACCGGGATGGCCCGCTGCCGGCGGGGTCAGATCGGGATGATCTTCCAGTTTTTCAACCTGCTCGACGACCTGACCGTCGCCGACAACGTCTTGTTGCCGGCGCAGCTGGCCGGGATGCGCCGGTCGCAGGCACGGGCCCGCGTCCGCGAATTGCTGGCCACGCTGCATATCGAGCGCCATCGGGATGCGTACCCGGGGCGGCTGTCCGGTGGGGAGCGTCAGCGGGTGGCGATCGCGCGTGCGCTCGTCAACCGGCCGGTGGTGCTGCTGGCCGACGAGCCGACCGGGGCGCTTGACACCGCCACGGGGGAGGAGATCGGCCGGTTGCTGCTCGAGCTCAACCGCTCCGGGCAGACGCTGGTGATGGTCACCCACAACCGAGAGCTGGCGGCGCGCTACACCCACCGCGTGGTCCACCTGCTCGACGGTCGGATCGCTCGACCGGCCGTTGAACCTGCCCCGATCGCCCGGGCGGGCGAGGGGCTGCGATGAGCACGGGCGCGGTGGTTCGCGCGGTGCGCGGCGGGATCGGGCGCCGGCGGGTGGTTCAGACGATCGTCATCGCGCTGGTGCTGGTCGTCTCCACGGCATCGTCGGTTCTCGGTCTGGCCCTCGTGGTGGACTCCCACGCGCCGTTCGATCGCGCTTTCTCCGCGCAGCGCGGCGCCGAGGTGGTGGCGACGGTCGACGCCTCACGCGCGACGCCGGGGCAACTGGCCGCCACCGCACGCCTTCCGGAGGTGAGCGCGGCAGCGGGGCCGTTCGCCGAGGCGAATGTGGCCGCGACCGGTTCCTCACCGGGGATGCCGGTGGCGGTCCTCCCGCCGCTGACGCTGGCGGGGCGCACCACGCCGGGGGGGCCCGTCGATGACATCACGCTCCAAGCCGGCCACTGGCCGCAGCGGACCGGTCAGATCGTGATGAAGACCAATACCGATGGATTCGGGGTCGGGATCGGTGACACCGTGACCGTGACCGGCGCGCCGGGGAAGCCGCGGCTGACGGTCGTCGGCCTCGCCGCATCGGCCTCGCAATCGGCCGACGGCTGGGTCGTCCCGGCCGAGATCTCCGCGTTGCGCTCCCCGGGCGCACCGGCCACCGCGGAGGTGCTCTACCGCTTCCGCAGCGCGGGCACCGCAGCTGAGGTGAGCGCGGATACCGCGGCCGTGAGGGGGGCGCTGCCGGCCGGGGCGGTGACCGACACACAGTCCTATCTCAACGTCCGGGCCGCGCAAAAAAACGACCTCGGGATATACGCACCGTTCGTGGTCGCGTTCGCGTTCATCGGCCTGGTCATGTCCGTGCTGATGGTGGCCAACGTGGTCAGCGGCGCGGTGATCGCCGGCTACTACCGGATC
>JBAQGP010000785.1:0-6054 GCA_049287845.1 Solirubrobacteraceae bacterium
GCGGCGTTCCTGGGCTACACCAAGCTCTACGGACAGGTGCCCGGCGGGCAAGCCGAGTTCCTCCGCGTTCCCCAAGCTCAGTTCGGGCCCATCAAGGTTCCCGACGGACCGGCAGACGACCGCTTCGTATACCTCTCCGACGTGTTGCCCACGGCCTGGCAGGCAGTGGAGTACGCCAACATCCCAGACGGCGGCAGTGTGCTCGTGCTCGGCCTGGGCCCCATCGGGGAGATGTCCTGCCGCATCGCTCAACACCGCGGGTGCGAACACGTCATGGCCATCGACCTGGTCCCCGAGCGTCTGGAGCGGGCCCGCCGCCACGGCGTCCAGGCGATCGACCTCGAGGAGCACGATGATCTGGCCGGGGTCGTGCGCGAGCAGACCCATGGGCGTGGACCTGACTCAGTCATCGACGCTGTGGGGATGGAGGCGCACGGAGCGCCGGTCGGAAAACTCGCCCAGCGCCTCGCCGGGCTGCTGCCCGACACGGCCGCGCAGAAGGTGATGGAGACCGCGGGCACCGACCGGATGAGCGCCATCCTCTCCGCGGTCGATTTGGTGCAGCGTGGCGGGACCATCTCGCTCTCCGGCGTGTATGGCGGCGCGGCCAGCCCGATGCCGTTGATCCAGATGTTCGACAAGCAGATCACGATGCGGATGGGACAGGCCAACGTCAAACGCTGGATCGACGTCCTCATGCCCCTGGTCTGCGACGAATCCGACCCCCTCGGGGTGGAAGGTTTCGCGACTCATCACGTGCCTCTCACCGAAGCGCCCCACGCCTACGAGATCTTTCAGAAGAAGGAGGACAACGCCTTCAAGATCCTGCTGACGCCGTAGTGCCGGCCGGCGGTGGTGAGAGATCCGGGAGAGGCCTGTGGTAATGAGGAAGCAGCCAGTCGCCGTCAGCGCGACGGCACAGCCGGCCCTGGCCTTGCAAGGCGGCGATGGCGAGGCTGACGGTGGGGCGCCGCGCGCCGATGAGATCGGCGATCGCTCGATGCGACAAAGGTTGGCGCAGCAGGACGCCGTGGGGGGTCACGATGCCGGTCCGGCTGGCCAGGTGGGACAGGATCGCCTCGATGCGCTGCTCCACCCGGGGCAGCTGACAGATCGCGCCGTGGACCGCGAGCCGGTGCTGTTGATCGGCCAGGCGGCTCATGACCGCGCGCATCAGACCGGGCCAGTGAGCCGCGGCGAGCACGAAGCGCCGGTCAAGCACCGCCAGCCGCGCGTCGTGGAGGACCACCAACCCATGACTGCTTTCTGGTGTGGCCGGAGAGGGCGAATCAGGCGACAGCACATCCCCCTCGATCAACATCTCGGTCATGGCACGGTCACCGACGAACACGTGGCGTGTCATCGCCCCGCGAGTGATCAGCAGCGCGAACGTGCTCTGGGGGAGGTCGAGCTCGCCGAGGTCGACGCGGCCGGGTGCGAGATGGCGAACGTGGACCCGCAGAGCGTGGATCGCCTGCGCACGCTCCGCCGCGGGAATGGCGGTGGCCAGCTCGGGATCGTCGTGCAGCAGCCGTCGCGTCGCGTGCCCCGCGTGCGGCGGACCCGACGTCGTGGGGGACCCGTTCGTGGCGCTTGGCGCACGATCGGCGCTTCGTATGAGGAACTCGGCCGTCGCGTTGGCCGCGTCAGCTGGCCCGGGACGAGACCGGGCGTTCCCGGTCGTGAGCGTGTCGTCGCGTGAGAGTAGATGGGACACCGTAAGCGCAGCTCCTGTGGAGAGAAGGCGAACGGCCCACGGGGTCACGGCAGGCCCGAACGAGGACCCATGATACCGCCAACCAACGCCGGCGAGGTCGGCGATCGGTCAGGTCATCGCGTGGGCTCACGAGCTGAAGGAGCATCAGTCGAAGCGTCGGGAAGCTGGGCCACCAGCTCGGCGGCGACGTCGGCGACCTTGCGTCCGTTGCTGCGGGCGGCGTAGCGCAGGTGATTGAACGCGTCGACCGGACCGAGGTTCTGGCGGGCCATGGTCACCCCGACCGCTCGCTCGATCGTGACGCGATGGTTCAGCGCATGCTGCAGCTGCTCGACGAGCTGTCCGCGGTGTCGGGCCTGAAGCGCCGTCGCCAGCAGGCTCTCGCCGATGCGCCCGTAGGCCTCGAGCGCGGTCACCTCGCTGGGGTCCCATTCGCCGGGTTGATCGCGGTACACATTCAGCGTCCCGACCGGAACGCCGTCGGCGTGGACGGGGACCCCGAGGACCGCGCGCACTCCCCGCTCAGGCAGCTCGGGCACCAGCGCCGGCCACCGGGCATCCAGCGCCAGATCCGGGGTGCTGACGACGTGACCGAACGTCAAGGAGTCCACGCAAGGGGCGTGCCCGATCTCCTGCTGGCGCATCTCCAGCAGGCGCCCGTGTTCATCGGTCGCGGCCACAGCGGCCAGCGCCGACTGATCGTCGAGCATCATCATCCCGGCCCCCGACGCACCAAACAGCTCTCGGGTCGCGGCGAGCATCTGCTCCAGCGCCCGCATGGGCCCGTCCTCGGCCGATCGTCTACCTAAAGTCGAGAGGCTTCGCTCGAGTGCCGCCGGAACGATGAGCCGATCAGCGGTCATGGGGCTCGTCGCGCCCTCGCGTGGGAATGATGTAGTCGGTTGATCCGCATGCCGTACCAGGCGCCGGCCATGAGAGGCGGGCGGCGGTCCGCGGTCACGGCCGACCAGTGCAGGAGGTGCTTACCCGCCGTACCCTCCGCCAAACAGACCCCGAGGGGCTCGATTCATTGTGGTCGACCGCATGAATCCGTGTGAATGCGCCGCCGGACGCGGGTAGCGGGCGAAGCGTGTCCTGCGCACTGATCGTGACCGACATGCTCAATCGTTATGAGCACGAGGATGCCGAGGCCCTGCTGGAGTCCGTCCAGGCGGTGGTGCCTCGCCTGGCCTCGCTGATCGCCGAAGCCCGCGAGCGCGAGATGCTCGTCACCTACGTCAATGACAACCACGGGGACTGGACCGCGGGACGGGACGCGCTCGCCCGGTCGGCGATGGACGGCGCGGCTCCCTCAATGGTGGAGCCGCTGCTGCCGCCGCCGGATCTGCCGTTCATCGTCAAAGCCCGGCACTCGATCTTCTACGGCACGCAACTGGAGTACATGCTGCGCCAGCACGACGTCACGCGACTCGTGCTCACCGGCCAGGTGACCGAGCAGTGCATCCTGTACTCCGCACTGGACGCCTACGTCAGGCATTTTGAGGTGGTGGTTCCACGCGACACCGTGGCGCATATCCACCCGGATCTCGGTTCAGCGGCGCTGCAGATGATGCGGGTCAACATGCGCGCCCAGACGCCCTGCTGCGACGAGGCCCTTGCAGTCGCCTCCGGCGAGGCACTGAGGTAGTCCGGGTCATGGCACGGTCGATCTGGAACGGAACGATCACGTTCGGGCTCATGCGGGTCCCGATCAAGGTTCACAGCGCCACCGAGGACCATGGCGTGCACTTCCACGAGCTCCACGCCAAGGACGAGGCGCAGATCGAGCACAAGCGCATCTGCTCCAAGGAAGGCAAGGCGATTCCCTACAAGCAGGTGGCCAAGGGCTACGAGGTGAGCACGGGGCGCTACGTGCTGCTCGAGCAGGATGAGATCGATGCCGCGGCGGGACGCCGCTCGCGCGAGATCGAACTGGAGGAGTTCGTCGCCCTCGGTGAGATCGACCCCGTCTACTACAACCGCGGCTACTACCTGGGCGCCGGCGAGGATGGCGCGGACGCCTACCGGCTGCTGCACGATGCACTGCAGCGTGCCGAGCGGATCGGGCTGGGCCGGTGGGTGTTTCACAACCGCGAGTACCTGGTGGCGGTGCGCACACTGAATGACGCCATGGCGCTGCACACCATGCGCTTCGCCGATGAGCTGGTGGACGCGGGTGCGCTGGGCCTACCGTCGCCGAGCCGCAAGCCGAGCAAGCGCGAGGTGGAGATGGCGGGAACGCTTGTCGAGTCACTGAGCGCGCGCTTCGATCCGACGACGTTCCAGGACTCTTACAGCAAGCGAGTGCTGGACCTCATCGGGGCCAAGGGCCGCGGCGAGGAGCCCGAGCTGCCCGAGGCCTCCGAGCCCGCTTCGGACACCGACCTGATGGCGGCGCTGGAAGCCAGCCTCAAGGGGTGAGGAGATGCCACGCTCGATCTGGACCGGATCGCTGAGCTTTGGACTGGTCAACGTGCCCGTCAGCGTTGAGGCGGCGGTACGCGACCAGGATCTGCACTTCCGGCAGATTCACCGCAAGGACGGCGCCCTCGTCGAGGTTCAGCGCTGGTGCTCGAAGGAGGGGGCCGAGGTTCCTTACGAGGAGATCACGCATGGCTACGAGCTCGATGATGGGCGCTGGATAACGGTGTCCGACCTCGAGCTGGCGGCGATCGAGCCGCGTCGGACGCGGACCATCGACATCGAGCAGTTCGTCGAGCTGGCCGAGGTCGACCCCATGTACTTCGACCATCCCTACTGGCTTGTCCCCGCGTCAGATGACGATGGCGCGGTGCGCGCCTACCGGCTCCTCACCGAGGTCATGGGCCGGACCGACCGCGCGGCGCTGGGCCGCCTCGTCATGCGCGCCAAGGAGTACCTGGCCCTCGTCCGCGCGCGCGGCGGCGCTCTCACCTTGACGACGATGCGCTTCGCCGACGAGGTCAGGAGCCCCGAGGACCTCGACGCGGCCACCCAGAAGTCGCACAAGCCCAAGCGCAAGCAGCTGGACGCCGCCGTGGCCGTGATCCAGGCTCTCAGCGGCGATTGGGAGCCCGACGATCACAAGGATCGCTACCGCGCCCGTCTGAAGAAGGTGGTCGACCGCAAGCGCAAGGACGAAACGATCACGATGCCCGACACCGAGCAGACGCCGGAGCCCGTCCCGGACCTCATGGAGGCGCTCGAGCGGACGCTGGAGGAGCTCCAAGAGAAGGAGAAGGCCGGCGCCGCCTGACGGTCGGCCGCTGCGGTGGTCGTCTGCTGGCGCCGGCGCCGGCGCCGGCGCGGCGCCACTCGAGTTGGTTTGCAACCGGCCGAGTGTGCAGTTGCAGATTTGCGTCTACCTTCAAGGTGGCTTGGGCGACAGGCGCGTCTCAGGTGTCGAACATCGGAACTGGCCAGCGGCTGCGGTGCGGCGGTCTGGAGGTCGAGAATGCAAACACCTTCAGATGGGAGCATTAGATGCGTGGCCCCGTTGGCCCGACCCCAAGCCTGCCCGGCCGTTCCGCGGCCGAAGTTGAGACAAACGCGCTGGTGACCCGCTGGCGCGACCACGGCGACGAGCAAGCACGTGATGAGGTGGTGGAGCGGTTCATGCCCCTCGCTCGCAGGCTGGCCGGCCGGTATCGTGGTCAGGAGCCCCTGGAGGACCTCGTCCAGGTGGCGGCGGTGGGACTGCTGTGCGCGATCGACAGGTTCGATCCCGACCGCGGTGTCGCGTTCGCCGCGTTCGCCATCCCGACCATCCTCGGCGAGATCAAGCGCTACTTCCGCAACACCGGCTGGGCGGTGCACGTTCCCAGGGGCTCGCAGGAGATGGCGTTGCGCGTCAGCCGCGCCACCCAAAAGATCACCGCGCAGTCCGGACGCCAGCCCCGCGTGCAGGAGCTCGCCGAGTACCTCGAGGTCAGCACCGAGGACGTCCTGCTCGGACTCGACGCCGGAACGGCCCACTACGCCGCCTCTCTGGACGCGCCCCTGGCCAATACCGGCTTCGATGAGCCCCGGACGTTGATCGAGACCGTGGCCGATGCTCGAGACTGCTACGGGCTGATGGAGATGACAGCCTCGCTGAGCGTCGCGATCGAGCGTCTGCCGTACCTGGAGCGCCGAGCACTCTCGCTGCGGCTCGAGCGCGACATCAAGCAGAGCGAGATCGCGGCGGAGCTCGGTTGCTCACAGATGCAGGTCTCCCGCCTGCTTCGCCGCGCCGCCGCCCACGTGCGCGAAATGATCGACCCACCCACAGGCCGGCTCGCCTGACGAGTCGGGGCCTTCACGGGAAAGCCCCGCGGAGACCGCCGCGACGATGAAGCCGCTGGCGCTGACCGTCCCAC
>JBAQGP010000786.1:0-3214 GCA_049287845.1 Solirubrobacteraceae bacterium
GCCGTGGCGAGGGCCGAGAGCGCGACCGCGAGCACGCCCAACACGATGAGGTCGATCGCGTCGATCCCGCGCGCGAGCGGGTCGTGGCCGGCGTAGTAGTGAAACAGCGACAGGTACTTCAGCCAGGCGATCGCCCCCACCAGGGGCGCGAACCCGTTGATGAGCCACCCGACGATCCCCACCGCCGCGGCCACTCCCGTGGTCAGCGCGCGCCTCCCGGTGCACGCGCCGACCGCCAGGGCGACAGCGCCGATGGCCAGCCCGAAGAAGGCCAGGTGCACTGAGAAGGCCGTGATGTCGCCGACGGCGATCCCGCCGCCGGCGAGCGCCACCCCGGCGAGCAGCCCCGCCCACGCCGCCACCGCGACGATCATGACCTGGACGGCGATCGCCCCCGCCTTGGCGACCACGAGCCGCGCGCGGGTGATCGGGTGAGCGAGCACGAGCGCCATGATCCGATCCTCCTCCTCGCCGGCGGTGGTGGCGGCCGCCGCGGTGATCGCCACGGCACCCATCAGCAGCGGGCCGTACACCGAGCCGATCTCGCTGCGAAACCAGCCGGTGATCGTGGCGTAGTCCGCGCCTCCCAGCAGCTCCGACACTCCGCGCGGCAGGTTGAGCTTGCCGAACGTGTGTCCGACGGCGGGAAACAGCGCGCCCACGATCACGAGCACCGCCACCAGGCCGAGTGCCGCCGAGCCGGCCGAGGCCAAGCGCAGGCGCAGCGCCATCATCAGCGGCGCGCGGGTCACGTGGGGGGCTGCGGGCGGTAGTAGCGCAGGAAGATCTCCTCCAGGTCGTCGTCTCGCGACCGGATCGCGCGCACCTCGTGTGCCGCGGCGACCTTGACGACGGCGTCAGCCGTCCCCTCGAAGGCGACGGTGAGCGTCGTGCCGGCTGCCGTCACCTCGCGCACGCCCGGCAGCGTCGCGAAGGCCGCCGGGGGCGGAGGCGGGTCGGTGAACTCGATCTCCAGGCGCTGGACCGCGATCCGGCGCAGGTTCTCCAGCGAGTCCACGACGACGAGGCGCCCCTCGCGCAGGATGGCCAGCCGGTGGGTGACCCGCTCCACCTCAGACAGGGTGTGCGAGGAGAGGAAGATCGTCCCGCCCCGAGCGCTGCACTCGGCCAGCAGCGCGTGAAAGCTCTGCTGCACCAAGGGATCCAGGCCGGCGATCGGCTCGTCGAGGATGAGCAGCTCCGGGTCGTGCATGAACGCCTGGATGAGCCCGAGCTTCTGGCGGTTGCCGGTCGACAGCTCCCGGATGGGCCGGTGCAGGTCGGCGTCGAAGCGCTCGGCCAGGGCGTCCCGGCGGCCGCGGTCGATCCCGCCGCGCAGCTCGCCCAGGTAGTCGAGGACCACCGCGCCGGTGAGCTTGGGGTACAGGCCGACGTCCCCCGTGAGGAACCCGACCCGGCGGCGGATCGCCAGGCTGTCGGCGCGCGCATCCAGGCCCAGCACCGTTGCCGAGCCCGCGGTGGGCCGGATGAGGTCCAGGAGCAGGCGCATCGTCGTCGACTTCCCGGCGCCGTTGGGGCCAAGGAAGCCGAACACCTCGCCGCGCTCCACCTCCAGGTTCAGGTTGAACAGCCCGCGCCCACCCCCGAAGTCCTTGGAGAGCCCGCGGGTGGCGATGGCGGGCGTGCGCGGGGGTGCGGAGCTCATCGATCGTAGTCTCGCTGACGCGCGCTCGCGGTCTTCGCGCCCGCAGCGGACCATGGTCGCTCGGGCCGCGTTGACGGTAGGCTCGCGGGGTGCCTGAGGACCTGACCCCGGACGACTGGCGGGTCATCCACCTGCTTGCCGAGGACGCGGCCGACCTGCCGAGGATCGCGCGGGAGCTCGGCCGGACCGTCGAAGAGGTGACCGCCCACGCGGAGCGCCTGCGCGAGCGCGGCGTGGTCACCGAGATCACCGCGCGCATCAATCCCGGAGCCATCGGCCTGCCCATCACCGGCTTCTACGTGCTCCAGGTCGCCCAGAACGCCGACACCTACGAGGCGATCGAGCGGCTGCTGCGCGACATGGACCAGGTGGAGGAGGCCTACGCCATCAGCGGCCGCTACGACTGGCTGGTCAAGGTGCGCGCCGAGAGTGTCGAGGAGCTCCAGCACCTGCTCACCACCAAGCTCGCGCTGCTGCCCGGGTTCGTGCGCGCCGAGACGCTGGTGGTGCTGAGCACCGCGTGTGACTACACCAACGTCCATGCGGCGACCTTTCCGCTCCAGGGATGACCACCTCGCCTGGCGGTGACCCCGCCGAAGCGCTCCTACGGCGCGCCCACGCCGACCTGCGCGCCGATCGGCTGAGCCGCCACATCGCCTTCGTCGGCTTCATGGGCGCGGGCAAGTCGACGATGGCCGAGCTGACCGCCCGGCGCCTGGGACGGATGTGGTTTGACACCGATCAGGTCGTCGTCGAGCGCTGCGGCCGCTCGATCCCGGAGCTGTTCGCCGCCGGCGAGCAGGACCACTTCCGCGCGCTGGAGAAGCAGGTCATCGCCGAGCTGCTCGTCGGCGGGCCGGCGGTGCTCTCGCTGGGTGGGGGCGCGCTCGAGGATCCCGACACACGCACCGCCCTGTTCGAGCGCGCGTTCGTGGTCAATCTCGCGGTGTCCTGGCGCGACGTGCAGGCTGAGCTGCCCACCCTCATGCGGACCCGCCCGCTCCTGCAGAACCGCACCGAGGGCGAGATCCACGAGCTCTTCCTGCGCCGACAGGCGACCTACCGCAAGGCGCACATGCGCATCCGCGCGCCGCGAGGGGACGTGCAGCAGGCCGCCGAGTACGTGCTCTCGGTCGTGACCGCCCCGTAGATCAGGATCGCGTCAAGCCGGCACACTCGAGCGCCTTGCGACCTGCATAACCCGGAAAAGCCGAAAGCCCCGACATCGTTTGCCGGGAACTGCATGTCTGGCATGCACAACCCGCCAAACTCGGCACCGCGTCGCCGATTTGTAGGGATTTGCAGGTCGGTTCGGCTTCCCATCCTCAACCCGCCGTTGACGTTCGCCCGCGCCCCCAAGCTGGCGCTAGCTCACAGCCGGCCGGGCCCCCGCGTGCCCCAGTGACAGCGCGGCAGCGCGCAGCGCCGCACCGACCGCGTCAGAGAGGGGGTCACCGGCGGCCAGCGCCGCCGCCAGCCCCGCGGCGAACGCATCCCCGGCGCCCACGGTGTCGACGATCCTGGGCGCCGTCGCGGCGGGGTGCCGGG
>JBAQGP010000787.1:0-2702 GCA_049287845.1 Solirubrobacteraceae bacterium
GCGCCCATCACCGTCCGCCCCGAGGGCCGCGCCGTGCGGCGGTTCTTCTCCGCCCTCGCGCATCGCCTCCGCCGCCGCGCCTGACACCGGCCACGGCAGCCGGCGCGGCGCGTGTGATTGACTCGGCCTCGGCACGTCGTCAAGGAGCGGGGCCGGATGGCAAGCACGGACAAGCGGGACTACAGCCTCATCGGACCCAGTGCCCAGCAGGCGGCCGAGCAGGGCCTGGTGGCAGCCGACTGGTATCACCCCGACGTTCCGCGCAAGCGCATGAAGGAGCTGATGCGCCGCAGTGACGGACCCGCCTTGCGCGACACCGCGCTCTGGCTCGCGCTGCTGATCGGCTTCGGGACGGCCGGCGGCCTTGCGTGGGGCAGCTGGCTGTGCGTTCCCTGCTTCATCGCCTACGGCGTGCTGTACGGGTCCGCGACGGATTCGCGCTGGCACGAGAGCGGGCACGGGACGGCGTTCAAGACCTCTCAGATCAACGACGTGCTCTACCAGGTCGCCTCCTTCATGAACCTCAAGGAGCCGACGTTCTGGCGCTGGAGTCATGCCCGCCACCACACCGACACGATCATCGTCGGGCGCGACCGCGAGATCGCGGCCATGCGCCCGCCCGATGTGGCCAAGCTGGTGATCAACGTGATCGGCCTGCGCGACGCATGGGACACGGCGATCAGCGTGGGCCGCCACGCCGCGGGACGGCTCACCGAGGAGGAGCGGACGTTCATCCCCGACGGTGAGCGCTTCCGCGTGTACCGCGAGGCGCGCGCCTGGGTGATCCTGTACGTGGTGGTGGGGGTCGCGGCGATCCTGCTGCACTCATTCCTGCCGCTCATGTATGTCGGGCTGCCGTCGCTGTACGGTCGGTGGCTGGCGGCGCTGTTCGGGCTCTCACAACACGCCGGGCTGGCCGAGAACGTGCTCGACCACCGCCTCAACGCCCGCACCATCCACATGAACCCGGTGTTCCGCTTCCTCTACTGGAACATGAACTACCACGTCGAACACCACATGTTCCCGATGGTCCCCTATCACGCCCTGCCCAAGCTCCACGCCGAGGTTGCGCACGACCTGCCCACCCCGTATCCGAGCCTGTTCGCGGCGTATCGCGAGATCGTGCCGACTCTCCTGCGCCAGATGCGCGAGCCGGGTCACTACGTGCGGCGCGAGCTCCCGCCGGCGGCTCAGCCGTTCCGGCCCGAGATGCACAACGCGGTGTTCGAGGCGTGAGCGGGGTGGGCGGGGACGGGGTTCCCGACGGCTGGGCCGAGGCCTGCGCCATCGACGACATCGAGGCGGAGGACGTCATCGAGGTGCAGTGCGGCGACCGGACGTTTGCGGTCTATCGCAGCCCGCAGGACACCTTTCACGCCACTGACCCGATGTGCACCCACGAGCGCGCCTGCCTCGCCGACGGCCTGGTCCAGGGCGACATCATCGAATGCCCCAAGCACAACGGCCGCTTCAACTACAAGACCGGCGAGGCCACACGCCCCCCCGCGCGCGAGAACCTCAGCACCTACCCGGTCAGGACCGAGAGCGGGCGCGTGTTCATCAGGACGGGCTGAGGACGCTCGTGCTGGACGGCGACGCGTTCAGCCGGCCCAGTCGATCTGCTCCAACCGGCGGCGCAGCTTCTCGCCGCGCGCGGGGTTCAGCGAGGCGACCCAGGCGACGCGACCCTCGAGGTGCGCCCGTTCCGCCGCGATCCCCTGACCGGCGGGGCCGTTCCGGGCGGCATTGTGGAGGATCGCCTTCAGGCGGTCGTACTCGGCGCGGGTCACGTTGGGCGCGGCGTTGACGACGATCCCGCACACGGACTGGCGCGCCGCGCGGGTGCGCAGGATGGTCTTGTCGCGGTTGAGCGCAAAGCCCTCATGACGGACGATCGCGGCGACGATCGTCTCCATGCCGGCGCCGCGACCGCGCAGCCGCGCGCCTGAGAAGGTGAGGTCGTCCGCGTAACGCGAATAGCGCAGCCCCTGCGATGCCGCGAGGCCGCTCAGGCGGCGATCGAGCCGGAACGCCGCCAGGTTGGCCAACGCCGGCGACGTGGGCGCGCCCTGGGGCAGGTGCGGCGTCGCCAACGCCCGGCCGAGACGGAACCTGGCCGCGACGGGGGCGGACCCCGCCGCGCGGTGCACGACGGTCCAGACGTGCTGGGGCACCACATTGGTGGTGAGGCCCGTGAGCGCGTGGGCGACCGGATCGGCATAGCCCAGGGTCCGGAAGATCCCGAATACGCGGCCCGCCGACACCGAGGCGAAGAAGTCTGAGAGGTCCAGCCGCAGGACCACGTTCTGCCCGGTGTGGCGCCGGGCGTGGTCGATCACCGAGCGCCCTCGGACGAAGCCGTGGGCGGCCTCGTGGACGGGGACGCGATCGAGGATCTCCCGCAGGATCCAGCGCTGGACCTCCTTGAGGCGGAGCTTGGGCGCCTCGATCACGCGCGGCAAGCCGCTACGCCGCGGCACCGCGGCGTAGCGGTAGTTGCGCAGTCGCTCGGCGGCGACGGTGCGCTCCAGGCTGCGGACATCGGCCAACCAGGCGAGCTGGCCGTCTGAGAGCTCGAGCACCGCCGCCAGCTCGGAAGTGGACGGGATCGGCGCGATCGGCCAGTCGTGAGGCAGGGGCGAGCCGGGACGGCGCTGGCGCGGGCCCGGACGGTGCAGAGCCGGACCCACACGGTCCAGGCC
>JBAQGP010000788.1:0-2872 GCA_049287845.1 Solirubrobacteraceae bacterium
GCTGAGAGCCAGCGCCAGGTGTCGGCGACGGTGTCCTCCACCGGGCGGCAGTGCAGACCGGCCTCGTGGGCGCGCTCGACGTTCGCGTCGTGCATGGCGGCGTACTCGTGGTCTTCGGGCAGCCAGATCGGCAGCTCGGTCCATGGCTCGATACCCGCTGCCGCGATCGCGTCGGGCGCGACCCAGGTGAGCCTTGCGTCGGTGGCGCCGGCGACCGTGCGGCAGGCCTCGAGCAGCGATCCCATCGTCGCGTGGCCGCGTCGTGAGACCACGTTGAACGGGCCCGAGGATCCAGCGGTGGCGGCGTCGATCGCGAAGGCCGCGAGGTCGCGCGCGTCAATGCACTGGAGGGGCAGGTCGATCGGGCCCGGGCAGAGGATCTCGCCGCCCCCGGCCATGCGGCCCAGCCACCACGTGAGCCTGCCCGCATCTTCATAGGGGCCGAGGATCGTTCCCGCGCGGGCCATGACGGCGCGGGCGCCGAAGGCCTCCTCGACGGCGATCTCGCCACCGCGCTTGTCCTCGGGATAGGACGTCGCGTCCGCGCCGGGGTCGGCGTCGACGGTGGGGGCCGACTCGTCTGCTCCGCGCGATGGCGGCGGGAGGTAGACCGACTCGCTGGAGATGTAGACGTAGTGGCCGGCGTGATCGCGCAGCGCCCCGGCACTGTCACGGACGGCGCGCGGCGCGCCCGACCATATGTCGATCACGAGGTCCCAGTCACGCTGGCGCAGCGGCGTCAGGCTCGCGGGGTCGAGCCGATCGCCGCGGATCGCGCGCACGTCCGGATGCGTCCAGCCAGCGGCGCCGCGGTGAAAGGTCGTCACCGCGTAGCCGCGGGCCAGACCCTCGAGCACGATCGCGGGCCCGACGAATCCTGAGCCGCCCAGGACGAGCAGGGTGTTCGTCATGAGGCGAGCCTAGCGCAACTTTAAGGTTGCGCGTTGGGTCCGTCGGCCCGCGGCGCAGCCCGGGGATGCGCTCGGCGCCTCCCAGAACGCACAGCACCGGCGCGTGCGGGCCCCCCGGCGCGGAGGTTGACTGCCCCTCCGCGCCGGTCCCGCTTGTCGCCCCCGATACATTTCGGTCAAGTGCCCCCGTTCGACTGCCCGTCGCCCCGTCGAACAAGAGCATGGTTGCGTCTCGGGCCGCGGGGCGCATCAGGGAAAACCCTGATGTTTCGAGACCCCGGCCTAGGCAGCGTCGCGCATGGCCAGCCGGCGCGTCATCTCGCTGCGCGAGCGGACCCCCACCTTGCGATAGATCTGGCGCAGGTGCGTCTCGATCGTGCGGGGACTCACGAAGAGCGCTGAGGCCGCCTCCTCGTAGGTGGCTCCTTCCAGGATCACCCGGGCCACGCGGGTCTCGGCCGCCGTCAGCTCCGCCCACGGCGACTGCTCGGCGGGTGACGGGCGGCTGTAGCCGGCCGCTGCCAGCTCGCGCTCGACCCGCTCGGCCCAGATCGTGGCGCCGAGGGCATGGAAGGTCGCCGAGGCCCGAGCGAGCTGCTCCCGGGCGTCGATGCGCCGGCGCGCCCGGCGCAGGCGCTCGCCGTAACAGAGCTCGGTACGGGCTCGGGCGAAGGGCAACGGCGCGCGCTCATGCCACGCCAGCGCGCGTTGGAAGTGCTCGTCTAGCTCGGCGGTGCCCGCCAGCAGGCCCCGGCATCGGGCGGCGACGGCGTGGGCCCACGTGCGGCCGGTGCGCTGCGCCTTGCCCTCGAGGTCCGCCAGCTCTCGCTCGGCCTGAGCGGTGCGGCCGGCCCTGACACTCGCCTCGATCATGACGTCGTCGAGGTGTTCCCAGCCGGGCTCGAGCACCCACTCGCGGATGTCGACGGTGGTCTGCTTCCACACGTTGACCGCGTCCTCATGCTCGCCGAGGCTGAGCGCCAGCGACGCCAGGGCCAGGACCGGCTCGGGCTCGACCGCCCACGCGTTGAGCTGCTTGCAGATGGCCAGGCTCTCCTCGGCATGCGCGCGGGTGACCTCGGGCCGGCCCATCGACGCCTCGACTTGGGCGAGCGCCGCCAGACTCGAGGCCAGCATCCCCGGGCCGGCCATCTCACGCGAGAGCTCGACGGCCTCCTCGGCGCCGGCCAGCGCCGCCGGCCAACGCCCGAGCTCGAGGTCCACGAGGGCGCGCCCGCTGAGCGGGTAGGGCAGCGCGCGGACGGCGCCCTGCTCACGGGCACTGGTGGTCATCGCGGTGAACAGCCGGTCCGCCGTGTCAAAGCGCTCGATCGAGGCATGCAGGCAGGCGTACATCCCCGGCAGCTCCGGAGCGGAATGCCACACCTCCGGCTTCTCGACGACGGCGCCGTAGCGGGCGAACAGCGCCAGGCCCGCGTCGGTCTCCGCCGACAGCAGCAGCCCGCAGCCCAGTGCGACGCCGGCCATCGCCTCCACCTCCCCGCCGAGCCCCTGGGCCAGGGCGAACGCTCGCTCTGCGGTCTCGCGGTACGCGGGCACGGGCCCGGTCACGGTCCGGGCCAGGACCGCCTCGGTCATCGCGGCGGCGGCCAGCGGACGGTCGACCTCGGCGATCGCATCGGCAATGGCCACGAGGCGATCGTGGGCCGCGTGAGGGCTGCCGCGCAGCATCTCCACCCGCGCGCGGATGCGTTCGCCGTGGGCACGCAGGCGCGGATCGTCACTGCGGCCCCGGGCCCCGTCGAGAAGCTCCAAGGCCTCGTCGAGCCGCCCCACGGCCAGCGCGTGCTCGGCTCCGTCGATCTCGCGACGTGCGCGATCGGCCTCCCCGGGGCTCAGCATCGCCGCTTGAGCGAACGCGCGCAGCGCCGTGCTGGGCGCCCCGCGCCGGGCGGCCTCCATCGCCACCTTGTCAAGCTCGCCGGCCACCGCCTCGTCGG
>JBAQGP010000789.1:0-1544 GCA_049287845.1 Solirubrobacteraceae bacterium
ATGGACGCCGGCGGGCGGGCGATAGACGCCCGTGCCCGCGGGCATCACGACCACCACCGTGCCGCGGTAGACCTCCGCCAGCTCCTGACCCAGGAACCGCGCGTAACTCTGCGGCTGGCGCCACAGCTCGGTGACCGAGCCCAGGTCGGCCTGGGTCGCGATCACCGCCACCCGGATCGGGACGCCCGCGCGCCGCGCGGCCGTGACCAGCTCACTCAGCTGGGTGGCCCGGGCCGGCGGGATGCCGCCGTCGGCAGGCAGGAACAGCGGTTGGGAGGCGAGCACATCGCTGGCCGGGTCTCCGTCGGCGAGCGCACGCGCCGGCGCGGCAGCGGCGACCGCCAGCGCCAGCACCGCGCAGACGCTCGCCCGGGGCGGCAGTGCGATCCGGCGCGAGCGGCGGCGTGAGCGAAGGTGGTGCGTAGAGTCCGGCAATGGCTATGGGCGTGTGGCGTCAGCGCGGCCGAGTGACCGGGGCGCTCGGAATGATTGTGGCGGCTCTGGCGCTGCCCGCCACCGCCGCTGCCCACGGTCCCGTCGATCCGGCGGCGTCGAGCTACCGGGCGCGCCTGAGCCAGGTGCCCGCCGGCCTCAGCGCCAAGGTGATCGACGGCGACCAGCGGCTCTGGCTCCGCGTCGGCCCGCGCCGCACGGTTGTCGTCCTCGACTACGAGGGCGCGCCGTATCTGCGCTTCACCCCCCGCGGGGTCCAGGTCAACAAGGCGTCGGCGATGTTCTACCTCAACCAGGTTCCGGCGCAGACGCCACCGCCCGGCACCGGCCCGCGCGTGACGCCGATCTGGTCACGTGTCACCGCGGGGCACGCCTACGTGTGGCACGACGGGCGCCTCCATGCCCTGGCGGCGACCGCGCCGTCTCCGGGCACGACCTACCTGGGCCGCTGGCAGGTCCCGGTGCGTGTCGACGGGACGCCGACCGCGATCGCCGGCGGGCTCGACTACGCGCCCAGCCCGTCGATCATCTGGTTCTGGCCGATCGTGGTGGCCCTGATGTGCGTACTGGCGGCGCGGCGCCTGCGCCGGCCCGAGCTCGACGAGCGAGTCGCCCGGGGGCTTGCGGCCACCGCCCTGGCCGGATTTGCCGTTGCCGCGACCGGCCAGCAGCTGCACGGGCGTCCATCCGTCTCGGCCGGGCAGGCAATCACGCTGGCGGTCGCGCTGGCCTTCGCGGCCTGGGGCGCGTCGCGTCTGCTGCGCCGCCGCCACGGGTGGTTCACCTTCTTCATCATCGCGGCGGTGGCGATCTGGGAAGGCGCCTCGCTCATCGCGGTGCTGCTCGACGGCTACGTCCTGCTCGCCCTTCCGCCGGCGCTGGCGCGGCTGGCGGTGACCGCCTGTCTGAGCGCCGGCGTGGCGCTGCTGCCGGTCGTGTTCGCCCTGGCGGAGCGCCCGCGCCGCGGTGTCGCCGCGACCGTGGCCACCGGCGCGCTGGCCGTCCTCGCCCTGGCGGGGTGCGGATCATCGAGACCGTCGTCACCCTCGGAGCGCGCGATCCCGGCGGCGCTGATCGCCCAGGCGCGCCCG
>JBAQGP010000790.1:0-3258 GCA_049287845.1 Solirubrobacteraceae bacterium
TCGATGGGCAACCTGCCGATGGGCCAGGGCGAGTCGGTGACCCCGATTCAGATGGCCACGGCGTACTCGGCCATCGCCAACGGCGGGATCCTGCGCGCACCGCACATCGTCCAGGCCATCGGCGGCAAGGCCCAGCCGCTGCCCGCGGGCCATCGGATCATCTCCGCCAACACGGCGGCCTCCGTTCGCGACATGCTCCGCGGCGTGCTCTCTGACCGCGGCACCGCTTCGGGGGCTGCCATCAAAGGCTTCGACCTGGCCGGCAAGACGGGAACCGCTAACGTGGTCGTCAACGGTAAGTACTCGAGCAGCGAGTACATCGCGTCCTTCATCGGCATGGTTCCGGCCAGCGACCCGAAGCTGGTCGTCGCGATCATGGTGGACGAGCCGCAGGGTTCGATCTATGGCGGATCGGTGGCGGCTCCGGCGTTCAAGAAGATCGTCGGCTGGGCGGTTCCGCGCTTCGGCATTTCGCCGCGCTGACGGGCAAGGCAGCACCGCAGAGCTTCGCCCACTGACAGGAAAGTTTCAGCGGTGGCGCGATTACCCGCTGGGGTGGAAACTAAACCTCACAAATCCACCAATCCTGCCAAATGTCTCGGTTTCTGCGCTATCCCTAGGGCGGTATTTGAGCATTGCGTTTCATACATTTGTCCGTCGCTCGCGCGTGTGCTAAACGTATGATCTAGGCACATGACTGGGAGCTCGCGCTGTAGCTCGGGGAGAGCGAGTGCCCTGAAGTCAAATCACGTCCAATCGATGGTGGCTCGCCGCCGGTCTACCGAGTCCGGGGCAGCGGCGGCTGATCCTTCGTTACGTAACCCAACCTAATCGAAGCGTCCCGACCGCTCCTCAGCCGGCGCGGAGGTGGCGCTTAGCGATGCGCTCCAAGAATGTGCCTATGCGCACATCGAGTTGGCAGCACCGGACACGGTCACACAATGCACACAATGGTCACACCGCAACCTCTGCACGATGTCACTGTTGCTACTGGCACCGGCCCATTTCTGTGGGGCCGGGTTCGTGGCCGCAACACGATTCGTTCGCGTGATTGCGTCCGGCTGACCACCCGGCGACTGGAGCAGATGCCGCTTGAACGCTGACGCGCAGAACAAGCAGCAGACGAGATCGCTCGGCGGCGCGCGGCGCCGGCGGCGCCATATGGCCCTCCAAGCAGGGCGACTGCGCCTGCACGAGAGCTCGGCGACGCATGCCGTCGACGCCGAGATCCCCGCGGCGGCACATACGACATCCGACTTGGCCAGTTCCCCGCTGTGGGAGACAGTTGCGGCGTCACGTGGGGTCGCGGGCGTCCCAGGGACCCGTGACCGGGACACCGTTCTCCGCCGCTCGCTGGCAGTCTCCGACGTCGTCGCGACGGTGATGTCGGTCGTGTTGGTCGTGAATCCGGCCATATGGGGTTCGGGGATGGCATTGCGGCCCACCGATGTCCTGCTCGCTCCGCTTGTGATCCTTGCCGCAAAGGCAATCGGGCTCTACGACCGTGACCAGCACGTGCTGCGCAAAACGACACTTGATGAGGTTCCCTCTCTCATCTATCTGTCAGTGCTCTACGCGCTGACCGTCTGGCTTGCGGAAGCGGTGCTCTTCACGGGGTGGCTGACTCGGCCCCAAGTGTTCTCGCTGGCGCTGCTGACGTTTGTGCTGACCACAGTTGGACGCGCACTGGTGCGGATGTTCGTGGCAAAAGTTACACGCCCGGAGAGGTGCATGATTGTCGGGAATCCGGCCGACACCGCCCGGATCGTGAGCAAGCTCGAGTCCTCATTGGGCGTTAACGCCGTTATCGTGGGACACGCCCCGCTCCGCTTTGACGAGGCCCTCGCGGGTAAGAGCAACGGGCATTCTTCCCCACTCAATGACCGCGACCTGGCGACGGTGATCATCGCCAAACACGTGGAACGTGTGATCATCGCGCCCGACAGTCACGATCAGGAGGAGATTCTCCAGGCCATCAGACTGATCAAGGCGCTGGGGATCAAGGTAAGTGTTCTCCCACGCTTGCTCGAGGTGGTGGGCTCGTCCTCCACCTTCGAGGACGTCGATGGGATCACGCTGCTCGGAGTCCGCCCGTACGGCGTGTTCTCGAAGTCTTCGGCGGCGCTGAAGCGCGGAGTGGACGTGGTCGGTGCCGCGGCGGGTCTGCTCGTCCTGGCCCCGCTCCTCCTCTTGCTCGCCGTCGCAATCAAGCTGGACTCGCGCGGCCCCGTCTTCTTCCGCCAGCGGCGGATCGGGCGCCAGGGCGAACTGTTCTTGATGCTCAAGTTCCGTTCCATGGTCAAGGAGGCCGACGCGATCAAGAGCGAGCTGCTCGATCGCAACGAGGTGGAGGGCGGCCTGTTCAAGATCACTGACGACCCGCGCATCACTCGGGTCGGGCGGTTTCTGCGGAGCTCCTCGCTGGACGAGCTCCCTCAGCTGCTCAACGTCCTCGGTGGCAGCATGAGCCTCGTGGGTCCACGCCCGCTCGTGCAGGACGAGGACGCGTTGATCGAGGGCTGGCAGCGGCGCCGGCTGGCCGTCAAGCCGGGGATGACCGGCATGTGGCAGATCTTCGGATCATCTCGAATTCCGATGGACGAAATGGTGAAGATCGACTATCTCTACGGCGCCAACTGGTCCATTTGGCTGGACCTGAAGATCCTGATGCGGACGGTCCCGTATGTCCTGCGCCGCCGTGGTATCTGAGGTGCCCACGGAGTCTGATTTCCTTCGCGGTGTCCGATCAGCCCGGGCTCTGCTGCGGCGCACGAATGACCTGCAGGTCTCTCCACGGGAAAGCCGCTGTGATCGCCTCTGGGCTCTGGCCGCGAAACAGGCCGCTCGGCTTGTAGTAGGGATCCGGGCCCGAGCGGGTGGCCGCCTCAGCGTAGAACGCCACGCTCCCCCCCTGGTCGCGCACAAACATCCCGTATCGCTGGGCGGCCTCGGCAAGCATGCGTGTAACTGGCCCCAGGCCCAGCCGGCTGATGTCAAGCTTGGGATCCAGGCGAAACCGCGTCCCTTCGGGGATCGCGCGCGGGCTGTCGAGCTTGCCGTCGGTCCTCTGTGCGGGAGAGACGAACACCCCAGCCCGTGCCTGCGGGATCGAGATCGAGAGCGCATGATCGATGTGCCCGGCCCGCAGGTCGGAGATCCTGATGGTTCCTCCCAGCAGAGAGAGGCTGGTGGCCGCCGTCCCCCAGTCGGGAGGATCGGTGAAGTAGCCCGGATTAGCGGAGACCGACTCCATCCGTC
>JBAQGP010000791.1:0-2744 GCA_049287845.1 Solirubrobacteraceae bacterium
GGCGGCGCCGATCATCCAGAGGACCGGCTGCGAGCTGTGGCTGCACCCCAACCACGCGCACGCCACCGCGGGCGCCCACGACCCCCAGGCCGCGCTGGAGCGGCGCCTGGAGGTCGGCCGGCAGAGCGGCGTGCCGCCCCGGGCCCTGGCCGAGTACGCCGAGCGAGCCAGGCACTTCCCATCCGGCGTCGCCGAGGTGATCGAGCCCGATCACGCGCTCGTGGCGGGGGTGCGCATCGAGACCGACCTGGGCGGCTGGACGGTGTACGAGACGCCGGGGCACGCGCCGTCGCATGTCTGCCTCTACCAGGCCGAGCGCCGCATCCTCATCTCCGGCGACCACGTCCTGGGGCGGATCTCGCTGTTCTACGACTACGGCTACACCGCCGATCCCGTCGGTGAGTTCCTGAGCTCCCTGGACACGGTCGACGTACTCGACGCGCGCCTCGCGCTGTCGGGGCACGGCAAGCCGTTCGTCGACGTGCACGGCCACATCGAGGGCAACCGCGCGCTCGTCGCCGAGCGGCTGGAGGCGGTCCTCGGGGCGATCCGGACCGAGCCCAAGACCGCGCTGGAGATCCTGCCGGCCGTCTACAGCCAGCCGGTCGACGTGCGCAACGCGACGTGGTTCTTGTCCGAGACGCTCTCCTACCTGCGCCACCTGCAGGCTCAGGGGCGCGTGCGCATCGAGCCCGACGGGGACATCGAGCGCTGGTCGGCCGCGTAGGCGACGGTGAAGGGCCGCGCCATGCCCGGCGCGCACACGCCGCTCCGAACCTTGACACAACCTTGTCAAGGTTGGTAGGCTCCGGGTCATGCGCATCGATCAGATCCTGGAGGAGGCCGACGAGCCGATCTTCTCCTTCGAGTTCTTCCCGCCCAAGAGCGACGCCGGCGAACGGGTCCTGGGGCTCGCGCTGGAGTCCCTGCGGCAGCTCGCCCCGGCCTTCGTGTCCGTGACCTACGGCGCCGGCGGCACGTCGCGGGAGCGCACGTTGGAGCTGACCAAGTGGATCAAGCAGGAGCTGGGGATCGAGGCGATGGCGCATCTCAGCTGCGTCGGGTCAACGCGCGAGGAGCTCACCGACGTGATCGCCGACATGCGCCAGGCCGGGATCGAGAACATCCTGGCTCTGCGCGGCGATCCGCCCCGGGGTGAGAGCGATTGGAAGCCCCACCCCGGCGGTCTGCAGTACTCCACCGAGCTGGCGGCGCTGATCCACGCAGATCACGACATGTGCATCGGCGGCGCCTGCTTCCCCGAGGTCCACCCCGAGGCTCCGGATCTGGTCCACGACCTGCACTTTCTCAAGGACAAGATCGACAACGGGGTGTCATTCCTCATCACCCAGCTGTTCTTTGACACCGAGCTGTACTTCCGGTTCGTCGATGAGGCGCGGGCGGCCGGCATCGAGGCACCGATCCTGCCCGGCGTGATGCCGATTACCGACCTGCGGCAGATCAAGACGATCACCGGCATGTGCGGGGCCACGATCCCGCCGCCGCTGCTCGAGGCGCTGGAGTGGCGCTCGCATGACCCTGACGCCGTGCTCCAGCTCGGCGTCTCCTATGCCACGCTGCAGTGCGCCGAGCTGCTGGCGCGCGGTGCGCCGGGCGTTCACTTCTACACGCTGAACAGGTCGCACGCGACGCGCGCGATCCTGTCGGCCCTGCGCCTGCACCGCCCGTGGGTGGCGCGCGAGGTCGTCAAGACCGCGGTGGCGTAAAGACCGGTGAGGACGCCGGGAGGCTGGGTGGCGTGAAGACCGGTGAGGACGCCGGAGGGCTGGGCGCCGTCAATCCGGCGACGGCGGCGTGATCTTGAGGGCATGGGCGACGGTCGGCGCCCCGTCGACCTCATAGCGCACATCGACCTCGTCGTTGCGCTTGTAGGTCCCGATCCCCCAGAACCCCATGAACCACGCCCAGAGGCCGAGCTTCTGGCTCACCAGCTCGCGCTCGAACAGCACCTCGCCCTCCGAGATCCGGTAATCCGCGCCCAGCTCCTGGCGCACGCCGTTGACGTAGACCTCGAACGGAGGGCGCACCCCCGGGGGCAGCGTCACGCTCCATCGTCTCATCCGGCTGACGCGACTGGGTCGCCGGCGACGAGCGAGAACATGGTGACGTCGAACCGGTGCCCACGCGTCCGCAGGTAGCCGCGCAGGACACCCTCCTCGACGAAGCCAGCGCGGCGGGCCGCCGCCACCATCGCGACGTTGCCCGGCTCGGTGACGAGCTGGACGCGCGCCAGCCCGCACTCGCTCAGCAGCCAGTGACCGGCGAGCCGCAGGGCACCGGTGGCCACGCCACGGCCTCGCTGCGCCGGCGCTGTCCAGATCCCGAGCTCGGCCCGGGAGTGCTCCCATTCCACGTCGTGGACGTCGATCTGTCCGATGCAGTCGTCGGCGCCCGTCTCGACGATGGTCAGCCACAGGGCGCTGCCCGTCGCCCGATCGCTGGGGCCTCCTTCCACGCGGCGCCCGAGCTCGGCGCCGCTGGGAGGGCGGGCGAGGCCGAGCCGGCGGTGAAGCTCGGGATCGTCCTGGTGGGCGATGAGGACCTCCGGGATGTCGCGCTCCGCGGCGAGCCGCAGCGCCACCGCCCCCGCGCTGAGCGCCTCGGTGGGTTCCGGGAAGGAGGGCATGTCGGCACTGGACCGTACTCTCAATCAACGGCATGCCGGAGAGCGAATACCGACAGGAGATCGACTACAGGGTCAGGCGCTCGGAGCGGGCGCGGCG
>JBAQGP010000792.1:0-10151 GCA_049287845.1 Solirubrobacteraceae bacterium
ATCCCGGGGCGCACCCGTCTGGCCATCGACGTGCGCGGGATCGCGTCGCAGTCGCTCGCTCGGGTGGAGGCCGCCATCCGCACTGCGGTGGACGAGATCGCCGGCCGCCGTGGCGTGGCCCCAGAGATTCGATTGGTCCGTGCCGGCGAGCCCGTGACGATGAACGCACACCTGGTTCAGGCGGCGCTGGCGGCGGCGCGCGAGCACGGCATCCCGGCCACCGAGACCTGGTCGGGGGCCGGGCATGACGCCCAGCACGTCACCGCGCTCGCGCCCGCATTGCTGCTGTTCGTCCCCCTGCACGGCGGGGAGAGCCACACCCCGCAGGAGGGCGCCGACATGGCCGAGATCCTTCAGGCCGCCGAGGTCGTGACCGCCGTCCTGGCACGCGCGCTCACCTGCCCCTGAGCGCGTCGAGGCTTGACCCTGCCAAATCCTGGTGGCACAATGGCAACACCGGATGGTGAACAGAGGGACAAGCCTGGCTCGCGGGCTCGAGATCTTGACGGTGCTCAGCTCCGACGCAGCCCTCGCCGAAGGCGGCCTCGGCGTGACGCGGATCGCCGCGCTCACCGGCCATGAGAAGAGCCAGGTGTCGCGGACGCTGGCGGTGCTGGGTGACCGTGGGCTGGTCGAGCGTTCCGCTCTGAATCGGACCTTTCGACTGGGCTGGGGATGCTTCGCGCTCGCCGCCCGCGCTGGCGAGCCCCGCCTCCTGGAGGAGGCGAGGCCGGCGCTGGGTCGCCTCATCGACGCGGTCGGAGAGACTGCCCACCTATCGGCGCTGCACGGTGCCCAGGTCCTCACCCTTCTGACCCAGTCTCCCTCTCACGCCATCGTCGCGCGGAGCTGGGTCGGGCGGACGATTCCGGCCTTCTGCACCTCCTCGGGCCGGGCGTTGCTCGTCGATCATGACCGGGCGGCGTTGCTCGAGCGCCTCGGGCCGGAGCCGTTCGAGCCTGGAGGTCCCAACGCACCGGCGGATGTTCGCGAACTGGAGCGCAGGATCCACCGTGTCCGTCAGGTCGGCTACGCCGTCGTTGACGAGGAGTCAGAGCCGGGTCTGGTCGCCGTGGCGGCGCCGATTCGTGACTTCACCGGACGCGTGGTGGCGGCGATCAACGTGTCCGGTCCTCGGTTTCGCCTGGCGAGCCGGCTGCATCCGACCGGAGAGCTCGTACGAGCGACCGCGGCGCAGATCTCGGACGCCCTGGGGGCCCCGGCGCGATCACCATCGGCCGCCGCGGTGGCCACCCAGTGAATTCGGACGCAGGGTCCGGTAACGTGGCCGCCTTCTGCGGGGCGGATCATTTGGGGAGTCTCATCCGCTTGACCACACTAGGGTTACAATTGGCCACCTCTGAGGGGGAATAGATGCAATCAGTCCTGAGGCGCGCGCTCTTGAGCGGCGCAGTCCTTATCGCAGTGGTGGCTTTGGCCGCCTGCGGGAGCTCGTCATCGTCATCATCGTCGTCGGCATCGTCTTCGTCGTCGAGCGGGGGCGCCGGTGCGACCTCCAGCAGCAGCTCGGGCTCGGCTTCCTCGAGCGGCGGCGCGCTACCGGGTAAGGGCAAGCCGCCGATCGTCATGGGTGACAAGAACTTCACCGAGGAGTTCATCTTGGGCGACCTCTACGCCCAGGCGCTGCGGGCCAAGGGCTTCACCGTCACCCTGAAGCCCAACATCGGCAGCTCCGAGCTGGTCGACAAGGCGCTCACTTCAGGCCAGATCCAGATGTACCCGGAGTACACGGGAGTGATCCTCAGCGTGGTCGAGGGCAAGAACATCCAGCCGATCAGCGCGGCCGCCGCCTACCAGGACGCCAAGAAGTTCGAGGAGGGCCGCGGGTTCGCCGTGCTGAATCCGACTCCGTTCTTCGACGCCGACGCCCTGGCCACCCTGAAGCCCTTCGCGGAGAAGAACCACCTCACGACGATTGCCGACCTCAAGAAGCTGAAGTCATGGACGAACGGCGGTCCGCCCGAGAACAAGACCCGCTACGAGGGCATCGTGGGAATCCACAAGGCCTACGGGCTCAACAACGTCAAATTCGTCCCGCTCACGATCGGCCTCCAGTACCAGGCGCTGGACAGCGGCAACGTGGACACGGCGGACGTGTTCACCACCGATGGCCAGCTCAAGAGCGGGAAGTACACGATCCTGACCGATACCAAGCACATCTTCGGCTTCCAGAACGTGGTCCCGGTGATCTCGAAGAAGCTGCTGACGAGTGAGGGTCCGGCGTTCGCCCAGACGCTTAACGCGGTCAGCGCCAAGCTCACCAACACTGTGATGCAGGGCCTCAACGCGGCCGTTGACATCGACAAGGTGGATCCCGCGACCGTCGCGAGCAAGTTCCTGAAGGCCAACGGCCTGGCGTAAGTGGACGGCGACCTCCACCGCGCGTCGGACGCCCGCCGCCGCTCAGACGAAGGGGCCTGATCACGATGCCCGATCAGGCCCCGGCCGCTCAGGCGAAGAATCAACAGGGCTCGTCAGCGGCCTCGCTGGAGTTCCGCAACGTCAGCAAGCGCTACCCGGGGGGAGATCGACCCGTGCTGGTCGATCTCTCCTTCGAGGTCCCCGCCGGGGAGATCTGCGTCCTCGTCGGCCCGTCGGGGTGTGGCAAGACGACGGCGATGCGGATGGTCAACCGCATGATCGACATCACCGAGGGTGACATCCTGCTGGACGGCAGCAGCGTGCGCAAGCGCGAGCCCGCCGAGCTGCGGCGCCACATCGGCTACGTGATCCAGCAGACCGGGCTGTTCCCCCATCTCTCGATCGGTGACAACATCGCCACCGTGCCCCGGCTCCTGGGTTGGGATCGCAAGCGAGTGGAGGCCCGGGTGGACGAGCTCCTGGAGCTGATCTCGCTCCCTGCCGACCTGCGTGACCGCTATCCGGCGGAGGTCTCCGGAGGCCAACGGCAGCGTGTCGGGGTGGCCCGGGCGCTCGCCGCGGATCCCCCGCTGATGCTGATGGACGAGCCGTTCGGCGCGATTGACCCGATCACCCGCGAGCGGCTGCAGAATGAGTTCCTGCGCCTGCAGCAGGACATCCGCAAGACCATCGTGTTCGTCACCCACGACATCGACGAGGCGATCAAGATGGGCGACAGGATCGCGATCCTGCGCGAGGGCGGCGTGCTCGTCCAGTACGACACCCCCGAGCGCATCCTCGCCGAGCCGGCGGACGACTTCGTCGCCCGGTTCGTCGGCCTGGACCGCGGACTCAAGCGCCTCGCGCTTTCCAACCTCAGCGATCTGTCGCTCGAAGCGGCGGACTCCCGGCCCGACGGCACGCCGGCTCCGGGGAGGGCCGATCGTGATCGGGTGGTGTTCGTCGACGACGCCGGCCGTCCGGTCGGACGCCTGGGCCTCGACGGAGAGCCTGAGCCGGTCGGCGCCCTCGGCAACCCGGAGACGTCTCTGCGCGACGCCCTGTCCCTCATCATGAGCGACGGGAACCGCCCTCTGGTGGTGGTCGACGCCGATGGTCTCGTGGCCGGACTCGTGCGGGTCGAGGTGATCGCGGGCGCGCTCGCGATCAGCAACGGCGACTCGCACCCAGCCGGCGGCCGAGCATCCGAGCCGGACGCGGCCGGACCTCCCCCGGCCCACCAGGACGGCCCCTGATGGGACCGGTGTTCGCCGCCGGCGGCGGGGGCCCGGTCCTTCCCAACTTCAGCGCCAACACCGACAAGTGCGAGGTCAACAACGGGCTGTTCTGCTGGCACTGGTTCACCCAGCACTGGAGCAGCACCTTCTCCCCGGCACTGGTGCAGCACATCGTGCTGGTGGTGATAGCCGTCGGCATCGGCTTCGCCATCGCCTTCGCGCTCGCGCTGCTCGCCTACCGCGTGCGGTGGCTGGAGTCGCCGATCGCCGGCATCTCGAGCTTCCTCTACACGATCCCCAGTCTCGCCCTGTTCCAGATCCTGGTGCCGATCACAGGCCTGACCCTCCTGACCGTGGAGATCGCCCTGGTCTCCTACACCCTGCTGCTGCTGTTCCGCAACATCGTCACCGGCCTGCGGGAGGTTCCTGCCGATGTGCGGGATGCGGCGCGCGGCATGGGGCTGACCCAGCGTCAGATCCTGCTGCGGATCGATCTGCCGCTCGCCGTCCCCGCGATCTTCGCCGGCCTGCGGGTTGCCACTGTGACCACGATCAGCCTCGGGACGGTGGCCGCCATCGTCGGCATCAACGAGGGTCTCGGCGTCCCGATCTACGACGCCATCCAGCGCGTCAACTTCAAGACCGAGTTCATCGCTGCCGCCATCCTGGCGATCCTGCTGGCCTGGGTCGCCGACCTCCTCCTGGTCATCGCCCAGCGTCTCGTAGCGCCGTGGGCCGCCCGCCGGCGTTCCTCCCTGGTGCCGCGCGCCGTGGTCCGGGCCATCCGGGGCCGTCCCCGGCCCATGTCCGCCGTGCGGGAGGGATGACGTGCTGCTGGCGGGCACCAGCCTGGGCAACGAGTTCATCAACTCGTTCTCGTTCATGGGGCACAACCTCTCCCATCTGCTCCATGACACGCTGGGGACACTCGCGCTGAGCGCCGCCGCCCTTGGGGTGGCGCTGGTGGTCACCCTGCCTGGAGCGGTCTGGCTTGGTCACCTGCACCGTGGCTCCTCGGGGGCGATCCGCGTCGCCAACCTCGGACGATCGCTGCCCGAGCTGGCGCTCATCGCCATCTTCCTGGCGCTGCTCGGCATCGGTTTTCTCAACGTGATGCTCGCGCTGGTGATCGTCGGCATCCCGCCCATCCTCGCCAACGCCTACACCGCGGTGGACGGGGTCGATCCTGACGTTGTCGACGCCGCCCGCGGCATGGGCATGAGCCCCCTCGCGGTGCTGCTTCGAGTCGAGGTGCCCCTGGCGCTGCCGCTGATGTTCGCTGGGATCCGCACCTCCGCCCTGTTCATCATCGGCGCCTCCCCGCTGGCGGCGATCGCGGGCGGCGGCGGACTGGGTGAGATCATCGTCAACCAGGCGAGCTACGGGTTCTCCGGCGTGCTGGCGGCTTCGATCTGGGTGGCGGTGCTGGCGCTGCTGGTTCAGGCCCTGTTCGCGCTCCTGCAACGGGCGATCACCCCGGCCGGGCTGAAGGTCGGTGCCGGCGCCGCTGATACGCGCCCCGGAATCGACGTTGGCGTGGCCGATGCCGAGCGCGTCACCGCGATGGAGCCCGGCGTCGTCTAGCGGCCGCTGGCTTCGCCTCCGCTGGGGCTGGCGCCGCCTTCGCCGAGGCCGGCGAGCGAGAAGAAGTTGCGGAGCACCCGCGCTCCATCCGGATGCCGCGCGCTGAATCGCTCCGGGTGAAACTGGGTTCCCCACCAGCTCCGCTGCGGCGCCTGGATCGCCTCCACCGCGCAATCCTCGCTGCGCGCGGTGACGACGAAATCCTCGGGCAGGGTGACCACCTCCCAATAGTGGTGCTGGTAGGCCATCGCCCGAGGGCCCACCCCGGCCAGAAGGCCCGCCTCGTCCAATATCTCCACCGGCCGGTACCCCAGGGCGGGTTTCTCCCGAGGTCCGATTTCGCCTCCGGCGAAGACAGCCTGCAGCTGCATCCCCGCGCAGATTCCCAAAACGGGCCGGTCAAACTCAGCCAGGCGGTCGCCGAGCACGGCCAGTGCCGCCGGATCGTGCAGCGACCACGCAGCAAACGACCCGCTGAGGATCACCGCAGCCGTGTCCGGGAACCCGCCGATGTCGTGGTAATGCCGGCTGCGTACCGGCACACCGGCGAGCCGCTCGAGCTCTCTCCGGATCGCCTCATAGTGGCGCTCCAGCGCCGCCGTGATCGCCGGCAGATGCTCGGTGATCACAAACTGAACGACTGATCCTGGCATCCCCGGCCCCCGACCCGATGGCGTCGCCGGTCAGAGGCGAGAGGCGTAATCGAGGTTAGGCTGCTTGAGGGCGGGGTTTGTCCCCAGGAACGCATGGCGCGACATGTCAGGGCTGTAGCGGCTCGCCGGCGGCGTCCGGCCCAGCGCCTCGGCGACCGCGCGGATGTGATGCGGGGCGGCCCCGCAGCAGACTCCCAGATAGTCCACACCGAGCTCGTGCGCAGCCCGCGCGAACTCGCCCAGCTCATACCGATTGCAGGTGAACGGATCCAGCGCGGTCGGAAACGGCCGGCCCTGCGGGATGCAGTCGCAGTCAGGATCAGTCAGAGACTGGAAGCTCGGTTCGGCGTCGTGGGTGCGATAGGGCACGGGCAGAGCGGCGACGTGCCCGGAGACGGCATCACGGATCGAGGGCATGAACGGCAGCATCGTTCGCGGCCCGCGGATGCAGTTGAGGCCGACGACGTCCGCTCCGGCATCCTCCAGGCGGCGGCACGCCTCCGCTGGGGTCCATCCCTCCCTGGTGGCCGGCTCGCGGTGAATCGCCAGCGTCACCACCGCGGGCAGGCCTGTCTCGCGGATCACCTCGGTGGCCAGGAGCGCCTCCTGACCCCAGGAGAACGTCTCCCCCACGATGAAGTCCACCCCCGCCTCCACGGCCCAGGCGACCTGCTCCTCGAACATGCTTCGGACCGCGGCCTCGGACGCACGGTCGGCCGGGTCATAGACATTGGTGTTGCAGATGTCGCCCGCCAGCAGCGAGCCGGTCCTCCGCGCGACCTCCGCGGCGATCGCCAGAGCCTGGCGGTTGATGCCCTCCAACTCGCCCTCCTTGCCGATCAGGCGGAGCTTCTCCCGGTGGGCGTAGTACGTGAACGCCTCCACCACGTCAGAGCCCGCGTGTACGAACTCCTCATGGAGCTGCGTCACAAGCTCAGGGTGCTCCAACACGACCTCGGGGACGAATGCTCCGGCCTGGAGGTACCCCCGGCGCTCGAGCTCGAACAGGTAACCCTCCGCACAGATGACGGGCCCCACCGCCAGCCGCTCAAGCAGGCCGTCCGTCGATGTGTCGGCCATGTGCGATCCCGCCTTTCGTTCAGCTCGGTCGAAGATGAATTGTTGCTATGAGCGCAACACGCGTTGCAGAATAGCCGAGCGCACCGGCGTTCGGGCATGGCGCGTTTCGCCGGGAGACCGCAGCACCAACCAGCCTGCGATCAGGCAGGCCGGGATGATCACGGCCAGATAGCCGGCCCGCGGGCCACCACGCTGTTCCGCTGCGCCGGCCAGCAACGGGATCAGGACCGTCGCCGCGGCCCACGCACCGTTGAGCATCCCGAACACGACTCCATCCCCCCTGCCGTCCCGCCTGCCCCGGTCGGAGGCGAGCGAGTAGGCGATGGTGCTGATCACCGCCCGGGGCCCGGCGGCCAGCAGCAGCGCCGCCATCATGACAACAAGGCCGTCGCCGGTCAGCGCCGGCAGCAGCGCGCCGGCCAGGGCCGCGGTGGCGAGAGCGTTGATGCGCAGCGTGTGGGCGCGGTGGCCGAGGCGAACGACCGCAGCGCTGACGACGATGTAGAAGATCGCCGCGGCCGAGAACGCCACCCCGATCTCGCCCGTGGAGAGGCCCAGCCGGTGCAGGTCACCGCTCACCAGCAGCTGACTGGCACTGCTGACCGCGCCTGAGACCACCAGGGCCGCGGCGGCGGCGCTGACCCGCGGGCGCCGCGCCATCGCCAGCAGGGCGCGCGGGGTGAGGCCCGGGACATCAGCGATCGGGGGCTGCGAGTAGGTGATCTCCAGCGGCAACTCGTTCGGTGCCACCTGCGGGGCCGGAGTTGCGTCGCCCTCGGCCGTTCCTCCGGCGAGCGCGGCGACGAGGAGGGCCGTCGTGACAGCGATGGCCACGAACGGGGCGCCGAGGCCGGCGCTCTGAGCCAGGATGCCGCCGACCGCCGGACCGACCATGATCCCGACCGACGAGCATGTGACCGACGGGCCCATGCCGGACCTCCCACCGGCCTTCGAGAGCTCGGCCAGCCACGCCATCCCGGTTGTCCACACGACGCCGAAGGCGACGCCGAAGACGATCCTGCCCAGGAGCAGAGCCGGCAGCGATGGCGTGGCCTGAGCCACGCAGGAGAGGCCCAGCAGCGCCCCCGCCGCCAGCGTGACGCGTCGAGCGCCGAGACGATCGGCGGCCACGCCCGAGGGAACGGACACCGCCAGTGTCGCGAGCCCTGGCAGGGCCAGCAGCAGCGCGGCCTGGGACGCGGTCAGATCAAAACGTCCCGTCAACCGGGGCAGCAGCGGCACGATCGCCGCCTGCGCGACGCCGGCGACGAAGAAGAGCGTGTAGACCAGCCACAGTTGCGCCACTTCGGGCAGCGCGAAGCGGGCGACCCGGCGCCGGAGAAGGGATAAGAACATCACCCATCAGATAGTACGATTCGCCTATTTGGTTACAGATGACTATTCTTACCTGGTATGAAAGATACTATCGATCATAACGTCATCGACCTCAAGGCCCTGCGGGCACTGGTCGCGGTGGCCGACCAGGGGTCGTTTCGCGCGGCCGCCCGGTCGCTCGGCTACACGCAATCGGCCATCTCCCATCAGGTCGGTACGCTCGAGCGCGCGCTTGAGGCCCCGCTGTTCTCGCGGCCTGGAGGGCGCGGCGCCGTGGCCCTCACCCCGGCCGGCGACGTCGCCTATATCCGCGCGCGGCGGGTCCTCGGCGAGGTCGAGACGCTCGGAGCCGACGTGGCGGCGCTCCAGCGCGGGGAACGCCAGACGCTGCGCATTGCCGTCTTCCAGACCGCGACGACCGAGCTTCTCCCCGGCGCGCTGCGCTCGCTGCGCGAGCAACGCCCCGACGTCGAGGTCGTCCTCATCGAGATCCAGGACAACGCCAAGACCTTCGACCGCCTGGCCGGGGGCGAGCTCGACCTCGCCTTCCAGGTCAACCCGCTCCCCGATGACCGGATCCGGTCGATCCCGCTGCTCGACGACCCGTGGGTGATCCTCACCCGGCGCGACAGCGAGCTGGCGGCGGCCGAAACGGCTACGTTCGATCTGCTCGATGGGGTCGACCTCGTCGCCTGGAACCGGCGGTGGCGCACCCAGCAGGATCTCGAGCGAGCCTGGCGCCGGCGCGGGATCCGCCCGCACGTCGTGTTCCGCACCGACGACAATCTCGCGCTCCAGCGCCTCGTCGCCGCCGGCCACGGCCACGCCTGCGTGGACCGCCTCGGCGCGTCGGGAGCCGTGGAGCCCTCGCTGACGTGGCTCGAGCCCAAGGAGACGCTCATCCCCCGCACGATCGCGCTCTGCCATCCGCGCCACCGGGACCCCAGCTCCACCGCGGTCATCCTCATGGACGCCGTCCGCTCCCAATTCGGAGTCTGAGCCGGTGACCGGCTTGACAGAGGCTGTCTCATGTGCGACAACGCCGCCCGTGCGAGGGGCCGAAGGATGACCGCCACTGCGCCGCCTCGGACCGCCCCGGAGCTGTGCCGAGCCACGCCATGACCCGCACCAGTTCCGACCACTACGACGGGCTGATCGGGGAGGGCTGGAGCGGCACCGACCCCAACGGCGCCCACGTCAACGTCGTCCTGGCCGAGCGGGGCACCGCCGCCGCCGCGGCGCTGCTCACCACCTTCACCTCGCCCGCTCCCGGCCACGCCCCCGTCCTCGTGGTCGTCGGCGAGGACAAGGCCCACTACGAGCCCGTGTGGCCACCGACGATCATGATCAACAAGGAGACCGCGCTGGCGCCCACCCACCAGAAGATCACGTGGGGCGCGGGCCAGCTCGGCATCGCCCAGGGCGTGCTCGACGCCGTCGCCGAGCAGCTGATCCCGTGCAGCGGCGACCTCATCGTGTTCGTGGCCATCTACATCGACCCCGGTGCCCATGATGAGACCGCGGTGCGTGCCGCCAGCCGCGCGGCGACCCTCAAGGGGGTGCGCACCGCCCGCCACGGGCGCTCGCCCGCTGAGGCGCAGGCCCTCGTCGAGCGGCGCGACAGCGTCACCAGCCCGTTCTACAGCGGCTCGTGAAGATCAACCGCGGCGGCCGCGTGACGGGTCCGGAGCGCGACACGCGCGTCGCCTTCATCGGTCTGGGCCACATGGGCGGCCACATGTGTCGCAACGTGCTCACGGCGGGCTTCGAGGTCACCGCATATGACCTCGACGCGGACGCGTTGGGCCGCGCCGCCGCCGCTGGCGCGCGGCCGGCTGCGAGCGTGACCGACTGCGTCCGCGACGCAGAGATCCTGCTC
>JBAQGP010000793.1:0-8980 GCA_049287845.1 Solirubrobacteraceae bacterium
GCCCGGGAAGGCGGGGGCGAACCGCGGCCCGCCGAGGTGATTCTCGAATGCCGGGATCTCGTTCGCAGCTTCGACGGCGTTGCCGTCGTGCAAGGCGCGTCGATGGCGTTCCAGCGCGGCCGGCTGACCGGAATCATCGGGCCCAACGGCGCGGGCAAGTCGACGATCCTGGCGATGCTGGCCGGGACGCTCCCCGTGACCTCGGGCCAGATCCTCTTCCACGGCGAGGACATCACGGCCCTGCCCGCCTATCGGCGCGCGCGCCTGGGCGTGGTCCGGACCTTCCAGCTGGCGAGCGAGTTCAAGCGGCTGACCGTGCTGGAGAACCTCCTCACGGCGATCCCCGACCAGCGCGGAGACACGTTCCGCGGCGCGGTGCTCGGACAGCGCTACTGGGGCGCGCAGGAGCGCGACGCGATCGAGCGGGCACAGGCGATGCTCGACCGGTTTGGCCTGCTGGGGCTGGCCGACCGCTATGCCGGGGACCTCAGCGGTGGTCAGCGACGGCTGGTGGAGATCATGCGGGCCCTGATGGCCGCGCCGGACGTGCTCCTGCTCGACGAGCCGATGGCGGGCGTGCACCCGCGGCTGGCCCATGATCTGGGCATGCGGCTCGTCGGTCTCTGCGAGGAGGGGACGACGATCGTCATGGTGGAGCACGAGCTGTCGATCATGGACGAGTTCTGCGATCCGGTGTACGTGCTGGCCGACGGGCAGGTCCTGGCCGAGGGCACGATGGCCGCGCTGCGCTCCCGCGAGGAAGTCGTCGAGGCCTACCTTGTCGGCTGACTCGGGCAGCGGCGCCGCGGGGGAGCGTTCCGTCACCGGAGTGGCGCTCCAGACCGTCGAGCTCACCGCGGGCTATGGCGGCAGCCCGGTCATCCACGGGATCTCCCTCTCGGTCGCGCCCGGGGAGGTGGTCTCCATCGTCGGTCCCAACGGCTCAGGCAAGAGCACCCTGCTCAAGAGCATCGTGGGCGTCGTCGAGACCCTGTCGGGCCGCGTGCTCATCGGCGAGACCGACGTCACCGGCCGGCGCTCGGAGGACATCGCGCGGATGGGCGTCGGCTACGTGCCCCAGGTGGACGACGTGTTCGCCCCGCTCACCGTGCGCGAGAACCTGGAGATGGGCGGGTATCTGCTCAAGGCGCGCGACGTCACCGCCCGGGTCGAGCACGTGCTCACCGTGTTTCCCCGCCTCGCCGGGATGGTGGGCCGGCGCGCGGGAAAGCTCAGCGGCGGCGAGCGCAAGATGCTCGCCATGGGTCGCGTGCTCATGCTGTCGCCGGCCCTGGTCGTGCTCGACGAGCCCACCGCCAACCTGGCTCCGCAGATCGCGGCCACCGTGCTGCAGGAGCACGTCCGCCGGCTGGCCGGCACGGGTGCGTCGGTGCTGGTGGTGGAGCAGCGCGCGCGGGCAGTGCTGGAGATCTCCGATCGCACCTACGTGATGGGCGGCGGGCAGCTGCGGATGGAGGGGACGCCGGCCGAGCTGGCCTCGAGTCCCGAGTTCGTCGATTCCTTCCTCGGGGGCGGCAGCCGCGTCGCCTGAGCCCCCTCGGCCCGGCGGGTCGGCCCCGGGCGGCCTGCATCAGGCCGGTTCCGGCGCGTCGGGTCCGCGTCAGGCAATTAGCCGAACCTTCACCCGGGTGGCGCCTCTCTTCATGGAAATCCGCGAGGATCCGCGGTCGATGCCCGGTGACCCACGTCCTGATGGCGCCCCCGCCGATGCGCGCACTGCGTGGCGGCCCGGCTGG
The DNA here is from genome assembly GCA_049287845.1 of Solirubrobacteraceae bacterium. GTDB lineage: Bacteria > Actinomycetota > Thermoleophilia > Solirubrobacterales > Solirubrobacteraceae > Palsa-465. Next base: position 1,758 of record JBAQGP010000793.1, read on the forward strand.
CGCGAGCTCGCCACCGCGGTGGTCGGCGCGGTGTCGGTGGGGCTGTTGCTGTGGGTGGCCCCGCCGGACGACGTCCTGCGCCAGATCGGCCGTATGAGTCCGGCGTGGGTGCTGGCCGCGATCGCCCTGGAGCTGGGGTCGTGCCTGAGCTACGTGGTCATCTTCCGGCGCTTCTTCCCCGAGCCGCCGCGCTCGGTCAGCCGCAGGGTGGCCTGGATCGCGATGGGAGCAGGCGCGGTGCTGCCCGGGGGGAACATCTCCTCGGCGGCCGCCACCGGCGTGCTGCTGCGCCGCCATGGCATCGGCACCAACCGGTTGCTGACCCGATGCGCCGCGCTGTTGGCCCTCTTGACCGGTTTCGGCTTCCTGATCAACGGCATCGCGGGCGCGTGGCTGCTGCTGGGATTGCCGGGGGGACCCCACGACTTGAGCCATACCGGCATCCCGATCCTCGTCTCGGTCGGCGTGCTGGGCGCCGCCGCCCTGATCACGTGTGTCGGGCGCCGTCTGGGCGCCACCGCGCCACGGGCCGTCCGCGGCGTGACCGCCGGCCTGCACGGCGCGTGGAGCGCTGTCCGGGCGCCGCACTGGCGGCTGGTCGGTGTGGCCGGTTTCCTGTGCCTGGACATGGCCGCCCTGTGGGCCGCCTGCGCCGCCACCGGGCATCCGCTGGGCTTCCCGGCCATCGTGATCGCGTACTGCATCGGCTATCTCGCGACCGCGATCCCGATGCCGGCCGGCCTGGGCGTGCTCGACTCGGGCCTGGCTGCGGCGTTGGTGCTCTATGGCCTCCCGCCGGTGGCATCCGTCGGCGCGGTGCTCGTCTATCACGCGATTGCGATCTGGGTGCCGGGACTGGGGGGATTGGCTGCCTGGCTGCCGACGTCAGGCCGCCGTCTGCGCCGCTGTGGTGCCGTCAGCGTTTCCGAGCTGCGCCCGCTCGCGCTCGCCGGACCCGCCGAGTCCGACGGCTGAGGCGTCACCGCCTCACCTGCCCGATGTCACGCATGCAACCGAGCTCTCCTGCCGCTGACGACGAGGTCGATGTCCTCGTCATCGGCGGGAGCCTGGTCGGGCTCTCCACCGCGATGTTCCTCGGGGTCCACGGGATCCGGGCGCTGGCCGTGGAGCGCCACGCCAGCACCGCGATCCACCCGCGGGCCGGTCACTTCCAGCTGCGCACGTCGGAGGTTCTGCGCTCCGCCGGGCTGGAGGAGCGGGTGCGGCGCCGCTCGGAGGAGCAGTACCTCCCCAACGGCGGGATCAACAACGTCGAGTCCCTCGCCGGCCGCGAGATCGCCAGCTACTTCTCCAACCTGAACGCCGGGGTGGAGGAGTTCAGCCCCACGATCAGGATGTTCATCGACCAGGATGCACTGGAGCCGATCCTGCGCGAGCGTGCGCTCCAGCTGGGCGCACAACTGCGCTACCGCACGCAGTGCAGCGCGCTCATGCAGGACGCAGACGGGGTGACCGCCACGCTGCTTGACCTGGAGGACGACACCGAGCTGACGCTGCGCGCACAGTATGTCGTCGCCGCTGATGGCAACCGCAGCCCCACCCGCGACCAGCTCGGGATCGCCATGCGCGGCCACGGCCTGCTCTCGGACAGCGTCACGATCTACTTCCGCGCCGATGTCGACCTCAGCCCGCTGCTGGCGGGACGCGACCAGGGCGTCAACTACGTCACCAACCCGGTGCTGCGGGGTTTCTTCCGTCTGGATCGAACCGGGAACCGGGGCTTTCTCGTGGTCAACCTCGTCGGCGACACGGCGCGACCGGAGATCATTGCCGCCTATCCCTCGGCGCCCTGGGCCAGCGTGGCTGACACCATCGATGAGACGCGCGCGCTCGAGCTCCTGCGCGCCGCCATCGGCGTCCCGGAGATCCCGGTCACGATCGACCACATCGCCACCTGGCGTGCCGTCGCCGACAGCGCCGAGCGTTACGGCTCAGGGCGCGTGTTCCTGGCCGGCGACGCCGCCCACACGATGCCGCCCAACGGCGGCTTCGGCGGCAACACCGGGGTCCAGGACGCCCACAACCTGGCCTGGAAGCTGGCCTTCGTGCTCAGGGGCATCGCGGGCCCCGGCCTCCTTGACACCTACGACGCCGAGCGCCGGGCGATCGGGGAGCTGACCGTCGAGCAGGCCTACACGCGCTACGTGACGCGGGTGGCGCCGTACCTGGGGACCGAGGGGATGCAGGAGATCGTCGACGACTGGTCGATGGAGATCGGCTACCGCTACAACTCCGACGCGGTCGCGCTGGAGGCCGGCCAGGTGCCCGCGCTTCACGAGCACCCGCGGGAGTCCATGGGGCGCCCCGGCTCCCGGGCGCCTCACCTCGCCCTCGAGCGCGCCGGGGCGTCGCTCTCCACGCTGGATCTGTTCGGGACCGCGTTCGTGCTCCTGGCCGGACCCGAGGGTGGGGCCTGGCGCGATCCCGCGCTGCAGGCCGCCGAGGCTCTGAATGTGCCCCTGGACGCGTTCGTCGTGGGCGGCGGTGAGCTGCGCGACCCGGGCGGAGGTTTCACCGCGGCGTACGGGATCTCGGCGGCCGGTGCCGTCCTCGTGCGACCCGACGGCTTCGTCGCCTGGCGCGCGCACGACGTCACGGGCGCGCCGGACGCCGTCGTGCACGACGTCCTGGAAGCGCTGCTGCTCCGTCAACGGGACGCGCCGGGCGAGGCGGCGCTCTCGACCACCCCAGGTCACTGACCGGAAAGGACCGACCCGATGTCGAACGTCGTTCGCGCCGACACCGTGGGCTCGCTGCTGCGACCCGACTACCTGCTGCGCGCCCGCGCGCAGGCCGAGGCGGGGGAGCTTGCGCCCGCCGACTACAAGCGCATCGAGGACCGCGCGGTCGACCAGGCGATCGCCATGCAGGAGGGCGCGGGACTGGACGTCGTCTCCGACGGTGAGCTGCGCCGCCACACGTTCATCGATCAGCTCGTCGAAGCCGTCGGGGGGCTGACGCCCGACCCGGCGTCCGACCACATTCCGGTGCCCTTCCACGACGAGAGCGGCGGCCAACAGAGCGTGTTCAAGATCCCGCTGTCGGTGACGGAGAAACTCACCCGGCGCCGGATGATGACCACCGAGGAGTTCGCCTACGCCCGGGCGGTCGCGCGGCGCCCGCTGAAGGTGACACTGCCCAGCCCGCTCATGCTCTTCCTCGTCTGGTCCCCGGAGCGCACGCGCGAGGCCTACGCCGACCCGTTCGAGCTGTTCGCCGACGGGCTGGCGCTGATGCGCGAGGAAGCCGAGGAGCTGGCCCGGATGGGCTGTACCTACATCCAGGTCGACGCGCCCGACTTCGGGCAGCTCGTCGATGCCTCCCAGCAGGAGTTGTGGGCCAAGGCGGGGATCCCGCTCGACCGCGTGCTCACCGAGGGAGCCGACATGCTCAATGACCTGGCCGCGGTCCCCGGCGTCACGTTCGCCGTGCATCTGTGCAAGGGCAACTACGACAGCCAGTGGATCAGCGCCGGGAGCTACGACGCGCTGGCGGAGCGCATGTTCCCGCGTCTCACCAATTACGAGCGGTTCCTGCTGGAGTACGAGAACGCCCGCTCGGGCTCGTTTGAGCCGCTCAAGGGGCTTCCCGACGACAAGATCATCGTGCTGGGCCTGGTCTCGTCCAAGTTCGACGAGCTCGAGACGGCCGAGGACCTGCTCGCCCGCATCGACGAGGCGAGCAACTTCTACCCGCGCGATCAGCTCGCGCTCTCCACCCAGTGCGGGTTCTCCTCGGCCGGTCCCGGCAATGCGATCTCAGAGGGCGCCCAAGAGCGCAAGCTCCAGCTCGTCGCCGAGGTCGCGCGCCGCGCCTGGGGCTAGTCGCCGCCGTGGGCGCATGACCATCCACCTCGTCCGTACCACAGAGAAATGATCACCCCGATCGTCACCGAGCTCCGCCGCCAGGCAGCAGCAGCACTTCCGCAGCGTCGCCCAAGCCGGGCCCTCAAGTTCCCGGCTCGCGCGCCGATCTGTGAAGAGAATGAGTATTCAGGCCGTGCTCTCGCGGATCGACGTCATCGCGCAGGCGCAGCAGCAACTCGTCTCGCCCAGCGGGTCCTCCAGTGCCGCTGACGCCGGCGCCCTCGCGGCGACGCTGAGCGGCACCGGCGCCACCGGCGGCTCTTCGACCACCAGCTTCGCCAGCGCGCTCGCGCAGGCCCAGGGCACCTCAACCACCGGGATGTCGCCGGCCACGAGCGCCACCGGCGTTCCCGCGGCCGATCCCACCTCCACCGGGGCGGTGGCCCCGGGCGCCGTGGTCGCTCAGGCCTCCTGGAACCCGCAGCAGAAGCCGATCGCCGGCTGGATCGCGCCGATCCTCGACTGGGCCTCCCAGCATGGCTGGACCGGCACCGTCACCAGCGGCTACCGCGACTACTCACAGCAGGCGGCGATCAACGCCTCCGGGGCCTACAGCGCGCCGGCCGGCAAGTCCAATCACGAGACGACGCAGTACCCCGGCGGCGCCGTCGATGTCAGCGATCCGGCTCAGCTCATCCAGGTGCTCAACGGCTACACGGGCCCCTACAAGCTCGTCGGCGGGGTCCTGGGCGCAGTCGATCCCGAGCACTTCTCGGCCACCGGTCATTGACGCCTGGCGCCGGTCAGGCGCTGCGGGCGGCGCAGATCGGCTCAAACAGCGCCGTGACCAACCGGCGGTACTCGACGGCCGGCCTGGTGCGCCAGACGAATATTTCTCCTCGGCATTTTGCGCAGTGTTCTAGGATGCCAGCGCTGTGGGCCGTAGCCGCCACGTCCCATTCGCCGGATCGGGTCTTCACCAGACGTTGGCCGCGCTCGCCTACGCCGTCGAGCAGCATGCCGGCCAGAGGCGAGCCGGCGACGGTGCGCCGTTCGTACTGCACCCCATCGAGGTGGCCACGCTCCTCGCTGACGCGGGCGCGCCCGACCATGTCGTCGCCGCCGGCGTGCTCCACGACACAATCGAGAAGACCACCACGGAGGCCGAGGATCTCCGGGGGCGGTTCGGAGCGCGGGTCGCCTCGATCGTCGTCGCCCTCAGTGAGGACCCGTCCATCTCCGGCTACAGCGCCCGCAAGGCGGCCCTGCGCGAGCAGGTGAGGGCGGCGAGCGACGAGGCGCTGATGGTGTTCGCTGCCGACAAGCTCTCCACGGCCCGCGAGCTGCGCCTGGCCTTCGATCGCGACCCGCGGGACGGAAGAGCTCGGCATCCCGCACCCCGCGGCTCCAAGGCCCACCGCAAGCTCATGCATTACCGCCACTGCGAGGAGATGCTCGAGGAGCGGCTGGCCGACTCCCCGCTCGTCGAGGGCCTGCGACGCGAGCTGGCCGAGCTGGCCCTGGCGGGGCGCCCCCAGTTCGCCGGCGCCCGCTGACTCTCGAGCGGCGGCGGCACGCGCTCGCGCTCGCTATAGGCTTCGCGAATCGGCGCCGCCGGCGCGGTGAAAGGGAGAGAGAGCCATGTTTCGCGACGTCCTCGTCGTGGTCGACGTCACGCACGACGCCAGGGAGGCCCTGAGCCAGGCGATCGACCTCGCCCAACGTGAGCGCAGCCGCCTGACGTTGATCGCCGTCGAGCGGCGGCTGCCGGCCTGCGCCTATCTCGGGGCGGCCGCGGCGCTGCCCCTCGTCATCCCGGCAGCCGAGGCGGAGGCGCGGGAGGTCATGTGCGAAGCGCTGTCCAGGGTCCCCGCTGACGTTCCGGTCACCACGGTCATTGCCATTGCGCCGATCCGCCAGGCGCTGATGACCCAGATCAAGCGCGGCGACCACGATCTCGTCGTCATCGGCGTCCGCCCGCGCCGGATCCCGCGTTTGGCGCTTGGAAGCCTCAGCCACTACCTGGTGCGTCGCAGCCCGGCGCCCGTGCTCGTCGTGCAGGCCGACGTGCGCCGTGCAAGGAACAGCTTCAAAAATCTGTTAATCAGGCGGATCACCCGCCACCGAAGGAACACGGATGCGTCGCTGCTGGGGCTTATGGCTGGTCGTGCTGGTCGTCGTGGGGTCGACCGCGTCGGCGACCGCGGCGCTGGCCGACGGCATCACCAACTCCGGCGATGACCTCCGCACCGGCTGGTATCCCAACGCCCAGATCTCGCCGGAGGTCGTGAAGGGCGGGTCCTTCGGGCAGCTCTGGTCCGCGGCGGTCAGCGGGCAGGTCTATGCGCAGCCGCTGGTGGCGCACACGCCGGGGACCCCGAGCGGCGAGACCGTCATCGCCGCGACAGAGAACAACGAGGTCGACGGCCTGGACGCCAGGACGGGGACCCGGGAATGGTCTGACCAGTTCCAAGGCACGCCGTGGAACCCCGCGCACGTCGGGTGTGCCGACATCACGCCGTGGATCGGGACGACCGCGACGCCGGTGATCGATCCCGCCACCAACACCGTGTACGTCACGCACAAGGTGTCGGCTCCGCTGCCCGACGACGCCGAGTGGTACCTCGACGCGCTCGACGCCACCACCGGGGTGGAGCGCCCCAACTATCCGCTCCTCATCAGCGGCACCGCTGACAACGACCCTTCGGTCACATTCAAGCCCGAGCACGAGCAGCAGCGCCCTGGCCTGCTGCTCATGAACGGCGTCGTCTACCTGGGCTTCGGCGGCCACTGCGACGCGCCCCCGTGGACCGGGTGGGTGGTCGGCGTCAACGTCGCGTCATCCACGCCGCACATCACCGCCATGTGGGAGGACAACCCCACGCAGGACGGCGCCGGAATCTGGCAGGCGGGCGTCGGCCTCACGTCTGACGGGCCAAACACCCTGCTGGTCACCACCGGCAACGGCGGCTCCCCCACCACGCCCACCCCCGGGACGTCGCCGCCAGACACGTTCGGCGAGTCGGTGGTGCGCCTTCACGTCGGTGCCGACGGGAAGCTGACCCCCGTCGATTTCTTCGCTCCGTTTGACACCGCCGACCTCGATCAATGGGACGCCGACTTCGGCTCGGGAGCCCTCGTCGGCCTTCCGGACCAGTACTTCGGCACCTCGTCGCACCCTCATCTCGCGGTCGCTGTCGGCAAGGAGGGCTATGTCTACCTGTTGGATCGCGACAACCTCGGCGGCCTCGATCAGGGGACCAACGGCGACGACAAGGTCCTCCAGCGCCTCGGGCGGTTCGGCGGAGTGTGGGGCCGCCCCGGCGTCTGGCCCGGCGACGGTGGGTGGATCTACGTCCCCACATCGTCCAACGGGAGCACCTTCGACGTCTACCA
>JBAQGP010000794.1:0-7421 GCA_049287845.1 Solirubrobacteraceae bacterium
AGCTCACGCCCGGCCCCCAGGCCCGGATCCTCCCCGACGGGACCGCGGCCGCGCCCCAGGCCGCGCCGGCGGCGGTCAAGCGGGCGATCGCCGCCGCCAACGCCATCCACACCACGCCCTACCCCGAGCCGGTCGCGCACTACGGCACGCTCGCGGCCCCGTGGCCGGCGTATGACTGCTCGGGCGCGGTCTCAGATGTGCTCTATCAAGCCGGGCTGCACGGCCAGTGGCCCGACGTCTCCGGCACTCTGGAGAACTACGGGGATCCGGGGCCGGGCAAGTGGATCACCGTGTACGCCAACAGCGCGCACACATGGATCGTCATCGCGGGGCTGGCGTTTGACACCGCCGACTTCGGCGGCCCGAACCTCCCGCCCGGCAGCGGCCCGCGGTGGCGCCAGAACCCCACCGGCAACCTCACCGACGGCAGCGCCTATGTCGTCCGCCACCCCCCGGGCCTGTAGAGCCATGCCCGCCCGCGCACTCACCCGAGTGATCCCCGTCCTCGCCGCCCTCCCTCTGGCCGGCTGTGGTCTGACCGACCCCTACCAGCAGCACAGCCCCGCGGCCACCACCGCGGCGACGACGACAGCCGCGACCGCGGGCCGGCCCGATCAGGGCGACCCCGCGCCCGAGCGCGGAGGCACCATCCCCACAGCCGCCCAAGCGGCGCAGAACCGCCTGGCCGTCGACGCGGCGAAGGGCACCCCGCAGGCGACGCTTGAGCGCTACGCCGCCATCTACCTGAACTGGAGCGCGGCGAACGTCATCGCAGTCCAGCACCGCCTGGCCGCGGTCTCGCTGGGGCAGGCGCGCGCGCAGGCGCTGCAGGCGGCCGCCAGCGCCGCCCGCGACCCCGAACTGGCACGCAGCCACGTGGCCAACCACGGGCAGGTCATCGCGATCTCTCCCGGCCGAGGCCCGGCCGGGGGGCGGTGGGTGATCGTCACCTCAGAGCAGACATCGGGTCAGGGCGACTACGCCGGCCTGCCGCCCACCCTGCACATCACCTACGCGCAGGTCACCCGCACCCGGTCGGGATGGGTCGTCAGCGGATGGGCGCCGCAGAACTGACTCCCCGCCGCACGGTCGCGTCGGCCGCGCCGCTCCCCACTGCCGCGGGGCCCGCGCGAGTGATCGCCCTCGCGTATGCCGGCATGTGGGCGCTGACCGCGGCGGGCGTGCTGCTCGGCGCTCTGCTTCCCGCTCTGGCGCCGGGCGGCCGACCGCGCCCAACGCTGCACGGGACTCTCGCCGAGCTCTCGTCGATCGCGGCGGGCAACGCCCGGGTGCTGTCCGCGCCGTTCCTTCTCGCCCTGTTTCGCTTCCCCGCCGGGGATCGCTCCCGCCGGATCGGCGATCTCCTCGTCGGCGGGCTGCTCGCGGGCAACGCATTGCGCGTCGGACTCGCGCTCGGGCGTTGGCACCAGCAGCTGCTCCCCTACCTGCCGCAACTGCCTCTCGAGTGGCTCGCCGCCGGGCTCGCCGGCGGTGCCTGGCTCACCCTCCGCGTCGGCGGGCGCACGCAGACGGCCGTGGTCTATCTCGCCGCAGTCCTCGCGCTCGTGCTCGCCGCCGCCACGTTCGAGACGCTGGGCACCCCGCACGCGCATCACTCGCCCACCGGGCGCGTCGGTGCAGCCCCACGCTCGAGGCGCTGCGTGGATTCCCGGCCGCACGCTGTGCGCGATCCGGGGGTGGATTGCCTGCACCCGGATCGTGCGCCGGCGCCGGCCCGAGCTGCAAGGTCGCTGCGCTCCCTTCCCCTCGCTGTCGCTCGGTTTCGCCCGGCCGCCTGGCCGGCGCGGCCGGGCTTTCGTCAACCACCCCGGATCCCGCAAAGGAGGGACCAGGAATGAACGCAGTGCATCTGATCGGAAGGCTTACCCAGGACGTCGAGCTGCGCGAGCGCGGCGAGACCAAGATCGCGCAGCTGCGGCTCGCGGTGCCGCGCGGCCGCGACCGCGACGGCGAGGACCGCGGCGCGGACTTCGTCGACGTCGTCGCGTTCGGCCGCCAGGCCGAGGTGTGCGCCAGCTACCTGGCCAAGGGGCGCCGGGTCGCCATCGAGGGCCGCCTGCATCACGACGAGTGGGACGGCGAGAACGGCCGCCGCCAGAAGCTCGAGGTGATCGCGCAGAGCGTCGAGTTCCTCGACTCCAAACGCGCCGGCGAGGCTTCGGAGGAGGGCGAGCCGGCGGCCGCGTAACGCGGCGAAGCGAAGGCGGGACGCCCGGCCAGGGGCGTCCCGCCAGCTCGCTCAACCCGAAGGAGAGCGTATGCGACACGACACAAGTACCAGTCCGTCCGCAGCGGTGAACAGCACGGCGCCCCTGAGCGTCAGGATCGAGGCGGTGGAGCGCAAGCTCAACGTCCCCCATCGCCGGCAGCCCGGCCAAATGGAGGTCGGCGAGGACCGGGGCCGGCGTGCGTGCTCTGGCGGCACGAGCCTCCTCCCGACCAACGTCGAAGACACCTGCCAAGCGTGCCTACGCGGGTCAGCCACCGACCGCGCGGGGACGAGGCGATGACGGCTGCAGCTATCCCCGCCGGCCGGGCGCTCGACGCCCCAGATGATCGCAGCCGCTGCGCGCCAGTGCTGGGGGCCGATCGAGCCCCCGACCCGCAAGGAGCGCCGGACGTGCCAACCACCTTCAACGAGCAGATCGCGGCCGCCGATGGTAGCCGCCATGCCCGTCTCCGCCGGCTATGGCAGATGACGGTGGAGCAGCGCGTCGCCGCGATGAGGCGCGGTGAGCTCACGCGCGAGGAGCTTGCCACCTGGAGCGGCCGGCACCCCGAGCAGGTGCCGATGCTGAACGGCGAATTCGAGTGGATCGCGATCAAGACCCCGGAGGTGTGCGAATGACCACCTGGCAGCGATCGCACTCGTTCCCTAGCGAGGTCGCCTGCGAGCAGCCCGAGATCCCGTCAGGGCTGACGATCCGCGAGTGGCGACAGCTCGACACGCCGAAGCCGCCGGCGGCGGCGACTCCGAGCGCCGTGGTGGTGATCCAGATGAGCGGCTACCGGGTGATCGTGACCGAGCACCGCACCCGCGGGCTGGTCGGCAGCGACGGCACCATCTACATCCGCCCGCCGCAGAGCGAACTGCAGGCACGATCGCTGATCGCCCGCGTCGCCCCAGCCGCAGGCGGAGACGGGCCGTGGCGCCAGCCGGTCCCAACCGATCAGCGCATCATCGAGCTGGCGCGTCTGTGCTGACCGCCGCCGACTCTCCCGCGGTGCAGCTCGACCGCTACCTCCGGATGATCGTCGGCGACCGTCGCAGCGACGAGTTCCTCGAGATCCGCTATGGCACCGGCGACGGCGGGATGCGACGCCGATTCATCTCCGTCCAGCGTCCGCATGCGGCCGCGCGTGCAATCCGCTCGCTCTCGTCTCGCACCGACGTGTACTGCGGAGTGGTGCTGCGCGCCTACCGCGCCGGTGGCCGCGACGCCGTCAGCAGATCGCACCTCGCCTTCGTGGAAATCGACGCCCCTGACGCGCTCGACCGGCTCCATCGATTCGCCAGAGCACCGACCATGATCGTGAGCTCCGGGACCTCTGGGCACGCGCACGCCTACTGGACGCTGCGCACGCGCGTGGGAGTGGCCGAGCTCGAGCAGGTCAATCGCACGCTTGCGAGCCACCTTGGCGCCGACCTCGCGAGCACCGATGCCGCGAGGATCCTTCGGCCCGCCGGCACCCTCTCTTACAAGCACCGACCGCCAGCGCGGGTCGATCTACTGCATCTCGACGCGGGCCTCCGGTACGAGCTCCCCGAGCTCGTCGACGGCCTGGCATCGGCGCGCTCACAACGGCCCGCAGCCGGCCGGGAGCGGTCTGCGCACACTCAGCTCGACGAGCTGCTGCTCACGATCCCAGCTACAACCTACGTTCGCGAACTCACCGGGCTGGAACCGCACGGCAACGGCAAGGTTAGCTGCCCGTTTCACGAGGACGACACCCCCAGCCTGCACCTCTACACGGACGGCACGTTCTACTGCTACGGCTGCGCCGCCGGCGGCAGCATCTACGACTTCGCCTCTCATCTGTGGTCTCTCGACACGAAGGGGCGCGGGTTCCTCGAGCTCCGCGCGCGGCTCGCCAGCTCCTTCGGGTTGCGTGCCAGCCCCACTGCAGGGTGATGGTAAGGGTCTGGCGTTCGAGTCCCCAGAAGGGCTCTGAGGGATGCCTGTAGTTGCGGGGTTCTAGGCTGACGCTCAGCCTGCGGGACCGGCCCGCCCGAGCACGATCAAGGTCTTGGTGCCAGTCACGCGGCCGGAACGCCGGATGCGGTCGATGACCCGCTTGAGATGGTCGAGGTCGTGGGCGCGGACCCGGACGAGCGCGTCCGGATCTCCCGCCGTGGTGAACGATTCGACCAGTTCGGGGAGGTCTGCGACGGCACTGTCGATGTCTCCGACTTGGGTGGCGGCGGCGAACCGAAGTTCGATGAACGCCTCGATCGTGGAGCCCAGCATGGTGTTGTCCACCACCGCCCGGTAGCCAGAGATCACGCCGATCTGTTCCAGGCGGTCGATGCGGCGCTTGGCTGCGGCCGGGGAGAGCCCCACGATGCGCCCGACCTCGCTTGCCGAGCGGCGGCCGTCCTGGACCAGGAGCTCGAGGATCCGGCGGTCGACATCGTCGAGAGCGGGTCGTGGCACGTCACGATCATAATCTACAGGCGCCAGATCACGCAAAGATTGTGCGTGTTGTCCGCCAGTAGCACACGGAACCTCGACAAAACGGTGCTGAAATCGCGAAACTTCGCCGTATGAGCCAGACCGCGCCTCCGGTCGCCGATCTCGAGGTCCTCGAGGCGGTCCAGCAGCGGGTGCTGTGGCTGTCGACCTCGATCGTCCATCATGCCAACCGGGTGCGCGAGACCCCGTCGGGGGTGAAGGTGGGTGGGCATCAGGCGTCGTCGGCGTCGATGGCCTCGATCATGACCGCGTTGTGGTTTCACCACCTGCGCGCCCCGGATCGGGTGTCGGTCAAGCCGCATGCCGCGCCCATGCTGCACGCCATCGAGTATCTGCTGGGGCAGCTGGACCGCAAGTATCTGACCACGCTGCGGGAGTTCGGGGGCCTGCAGTCCTACCCCAGCCGTCTCAAGGACCCTGTGCCCGCCGACTTCTCGACGGGCTCGGTGGGCATCGGGGCGACCGCGACCGTCTGGAGCGCGCTTGCCCATCGGTATGTCGCCGGCCACTTTGACGTCCCGCTTGGCGGCCGGCAGATCTCGCTACTGGGTGATGCCGAGCTTGACGAGGGCGCCGTTTGGGAGGCGGTGGTGGATCCCGTGGTCCCGCGGCTGGGCGAGGTGCTGTGGGTGGTGGACCTCAACCGTCAGTCGCTGGACCGCGTGGTGCCCGACATCGCGTACGGGCGCCTGGCGGGCATGTTCGAGTCTGCGGCGTGGCACACCATCACCGTCAAATACGGCCGCCGGCTCCAGGCGCTGTTCGAGCGGCCCGGGGGCGAGGCACTGCGCGCCCGGATTGATGGCATGACCAACGAGGAGTACCAGCGCGTCCTGCGTGCCCATGGCGAGGACCTGCGGCGACGCCTCCTCGATGGCCAGGGCAGCGCGCGCAGCGATCTGGACCGGGTGCTGCGCGATGTCGACGACGGCGAGCTGGAGCTGGCCGTCCGCGACCTCGGCGGCCACGACCTCGGGCTGCTGCTGGACGCATATGCCGAGGCCGATGCCATGGTCGACCGTCCGTCGGTGATCTTCGCCTACACCATCAAGGCGTGGCGGCTGCCGACGATGGGCCACCCGGCCAACCACTCGGCGCTGCTCACCACCGAGCAGTGGGAGGCCCTCGCGCCGGAGCTCGGCGCCGACGCATCGGACCCCTGGGCCGATTTTGCCGAGGGCACGCCGGAGGCCGAGCTGTGCCGCGAGGTGGCACGGCGGCTGATACGGGAGCCGCGGGCACCCAACCCGCCGCCGGCGACGCCCGTGCACGTGGGCCGCTCGCATACCGGGGCGGCGTCGACCCAGCAGGCCTTCGGCCGCTTCTTCGTGGATCTCGCTCACTCCGCTCCGGAGGTGGCGGCCCGCGTGGTGACGGTCAGCCCTGACGTCGCGTCGTCGACGAACCTCGGCGGCTGGCTCAACCGAGCGGGCATCTGGAACGTCGGCGACCGCATCGACTGGTTCGCCGATGACACCGACACGCTCGTCCGATGGCGCGAGACCACCCACGGCCAGCACATAGAGCTCGGTATCGCCGAGACCAACCTAGTGGGGCTGCTGGCCGAGCTGGGGCTCACATGGTCGCGCGATGGCGAGCCGCTGCTGCCGATCGGCACCCTGTATGACCCATTCGTCAACCGCGTCCTCGAGCCCTGGTCGTTCGGGCTCTACGCCGGCGCGCAATCGATCCTGGTGGGCACTCCGTCCGGCGTCACGCTGGCGCCCGAGGGCGGCGCGCACCAGTCGATCATCACCCCGTCGATCGGACTGGAGCAGCCCCGGTGCACCGCCTGGGAGCCGGCGTTCGGGCAGGACCTTGAATGGGCGCTGCTCGACGCCCTATCTCGCCTGGGCCGAGCCGATGGCCGCTCCGCTTACTTCCGGCTCTCGACGCGGCCGATCGACCAGGCGCTGGCCGCCGTTCCAGCCGACGGTCTCGCGCGCGAGCACCGGCGCCGCCAGGCCCTCGCGGGGGGCTATCCGGTGCGTGTCGCCGACGGAGCCCCGGCGGTGACCATCGTCGCGGTCGGCGTGATGATGCCCGAGGCGCTGGCCGCCGCCGACGAGCTCACCGAGGCGGACCATGCGGTCGACGTCGTCTGCCTCACGTCGCCCGGGCTCGTGTTTGACGCGCTGCGCGCCCGATCGGGCCTCGCCGCTGCCGACGACGGGGTGCTGGCGGAGATCCTGCCCCCCGAGCGGGCTGCGCCGATTGTCACTGTGTTGGACGGACACCCGCACACCCTCAGCTTCCTAGGGTCGGTGCGCTGCGTCCCAGTCACGTGCCTGGGCGTCGACGACTTCGGCCAGTCCGGCGACGTCGCTGACCTATACCGCTACTTCGGAGTCGACGCCGCGACCATCGTCGGTGCGGCCCTGGACCTTCTGCCATGACCGACATCACCATGCCCCGACTTTCCGATTCGATGAACGAGGGGACGATCCTCACCTGGCTCAAGGCCGACGGCGATGAGGTGGCCGAGGGCGAGGAGCTGGTCGAGATCGAGACCGACAAGGCCACGATGACCTACGAGTCCCCGGTGGCCGGCGTGCTGACGATCGTCGTGGGCGCGGGGGAGACGCTCGCAGTCGGCGCCGTGATGGGTCGCGCCGGCGCGGCAACCGACGTCCGGTCGGAGGCGAGCGCCCCGGCCGCCACGGCACCGGCACCCGGCAAGGGACGCGATCCGGCCCCCGTCTCAGC
>JBAQGP010000795.1:0-2199 GCA_049287845.1 Solirubrobacteraceae bacterium
CGGCAACGACGCACCGGACCGCCGGGCGGCGGAGGCGGCGCTCATCGAGCTGGTCGCCGAGGGCAGGGCCACGCGCCACCCGCTGGGTGACGACGCGCTCTGGCGCGCCGCGGCGTAGAGCTCACCGAGGCGCCGCCGCCTACTCAGCCCAGGTCAGCCGCAGGGGCAGCGTCTCCAGGCCGTAGATCCCCGACGGGGTCCCGAACCCGGGGTCGCCGTCGAGCTCGAGGCGCGCCGCGCGCCGAGCCAGTGCGGCCAGCCCCTCCTGCATCTCGGCGCGCGCGAGGTTGGCGCCGACGCAGTAGTGGATCCCCGCTCCGAAGGTGAGCACCCGCGCCCCGCCGCGGTCGGCGGTGATGTCGAACTCGTCGTGATCCACGCCCTGGCGGTTGGCGTGCCACGCGGAGACGAGAATGACCGCGCCCGCGGGGAAGGTGACCCCGCGGTGCTCGACCTCCGCAGTCGTGATCCGCGCGGTGAACGGCGTGATCGGCTCGTGGCGCAGGGCCTCGTCGACGGCCGGCAGCGCCAGCCCGTCGGGGTCTGCGCGCAGCGCCTGCCATTGGTCGGGATGGAGCGCGAGCAGGCGGACGGCGTGGGCGAGCTGGCTCTGGCTGGTGTCGACACCGCCGACGAGGATGTTGAGCACGAGGTTGCGCAACTCGTCGTGGCTGAGGCGCTCGCCCTCGGCCTCGGCGGCGATGAGGTCGGTGATGAGATCTTCGCCGGGGTCGTCACGGCGAGCGGCGATCAGCTCATCGGCCCAGACGTAGAACTCGTCGATGGCGGCCTCGATCGCCGGGCGGTCCTGCATCAGGCTGGTGGCATCGAACTGGCGCTGGATCATGTTCGACCACTCGTGCAGCTTGGGGGCGTACTGGCGCGGGGCGCCCATGAGCTGTGCGATGACCAGCGACGGGTAGGGCTTGGCGATGGCGGCGATGAACTCGCACTCCTGGCCCGGCGCGATCCCGTCGAGCAACTCGGCGAGGAACGCCTGCATGGCCGGGCGGTAGCGGGCGACCGCGCGTGGGGCCAGTGCCGGGTTGACGAGGTTGCGCAGCCGGCGGTGGTCGTCGCCGTTGACGTTGATGATGTTCTTGGCGATCTCCTCGTGCAGCGGGCCGTCGGTGATGCCGAAGATGTCCGCGATCGTCATCCCGGGGAACACGGCGTCGCGCGTGCGCAGGAAGAACTCGGCGGACTCGCGCTCGAGCACCAGGAACCCGAATGGGCATGCCGCCAGCCAGCCCTCGTGACCCTCCAGGGCGGACATCGCCTCGCGGTAGCGCGCGCCGCGCAGCGTGGGGTCGGTGTGGTCGAACTGCTGGAGCTCGAGCTCGGCGGCGAGGGGCATCAGACCCAGGGGTTGGCCGCCAGCTCGCGAGCGACGGCCTCAGTGACGACGAGGGCCTGGCGGACCGTGCGGTAGTCGACGTTCTCGGGCGTGTCCGACATGAGGTGGTAGTTGGACAACTGCTTGTGGCGGTTCATGGAGGCGAGGGTCGCGGTGGGATACCCGGCCCGGCTGGGGATGACGGCATCCGTCGAGTTGCGCGAGCGCATCCCCCGGCGCATGTGGGCGCCGGCGCCGTCCGCGACGCGGGCGATGAGATCTCTGAATGCGCGGTGATGGTAATCCTCCATGACCACCGCCCCCTCACCCTCGAGCATGATCAGCCGCGGGGAGCCGAGCGTCTCGAGATTGATGAACCAGGTGCGCTCGCGGTCAAGCGCCGGGAAGTGGCGACGGGCGAAGCCGTAGATGCCGCCCTGGATGACCTCCTCGGCGCCGCACGACGCCAGCACGACGCGCAGGCCCGGCACCGGCGCCGCGCGCAGTCGCTCGGCCAGTGCCACCAGGACCGCCACCGCCGTGAGGTTGTCATTGGCGCCCGGCACGATCGGGCTGCGGGCGACATCGGCGAACACCGCCGTGCCCAGGACGGAGCCCGCCACTCCCGCCGCGATGACCCGGCGGCGGCCGCGCAGCGATCCCAGCGCCACCAGCGCCGGCGCGCTGAGCAGCGTCCACCACAGCGGCAGCGAGGTGTCGATCCGCTCCAGGATCCCGGGGAACCTCTCGCCCAGCCACGCCTGGACGCTGTCGTCGAAGATCTTGCCGGTGGGGGCGGCATCGTGGTGGGCCAGGAGCACGAGCGTGCGCGGTGCGGCCGCGTCCCCGCAGGTCCCCACGAC
>JBAQGP010000796.1:0-2693 GCA_049287845.1 Solirubrobacteraceae bacterium
GCTCGTGGTAGCGCTCGCGCACGGGGGCGAGGTACCCGATGACCGCGTCCGCGACGGCCTGCTTGAAGGCGCCGTAGCCGGCCCCGTCAAACTCGCTCTCCACGGCGCCGGGATCGACCCCGCGCACCGCGGCCAGGATGTCGATGAGGTTCGAGATCCCGGCCTTGTCGGCCCCGCGGCGCACCTCCGATCCCGAGTCGGTCACGCTCGAGCGCACCTTCTTGGCGATGACGTCGGGTGCGTCGAGCACCAGCACGGTGCCCTGCGCGGTCCCGCCCGTGGTGGACATCTTGCGCTCCGGCGCCTGGAGATCCATGATCCGCGCCCCCACCTCGGGGATCCGGGCCTCGGGGACGACCAGCGTCTCCCCGAAGCGGGCGTTGAAGCGCTCAGCGGCGTCGCGCATCAGCTCGATGTGCTGTCGCTGGTCCTCGCCCACGGGGACCTCATGGGCACGGTAGGCCAGGACGTCGGCGGCCTGCAGCACAGGGTAGAAGAACAGCCCGGCCGAGACGAGGTCGCGCTGGGCGCCCGCCTTGTCCTTGAACTGGGTCATCCGGTTGAGCTCGCCGAACGAGGTCACCGCCGACAGCAGCCAGCACAGCTCGGAGTGCTCCTGGACGTCTGACTGGCGAAAGAAGATGCAGCGCTCCGGGTCGAGTCCCGCGGCCAGCAGGGTCGCCGCGGTGTCGTAGACCGCCTCGCGCAGGACGTCGGGCTTGTAGGCCACCGTCACGGCGTGCAGGTCCACCACGCAGTACAGCGCGTCGCCTCGGTCCTGGCCCGCGACGTACTGGGTGATCGCCCCGATGTAGTTGCCCAGGTGCTTTCGTCCCGTCGGCTGGATGCCGGAGAAGATCCGCATCGCCGCGAGGCTACAGGCGACGCGGTACCGCCGTCAGCACCCCGGCCTACTGGGCCAGCGCGCGGTCGACCGAGTCGTGCAGCGGGGGGTGAGGAGATCCCCGCCCACCCGGATGCGGTTCAGCGTCGTCGCGGCGGCTCCGCCCGTTCCGGCGGTCGGCCAGCAGCCAGGCGGCGATCACGCCGCCGATGGCGCCGCACACGTGCGCCTGCCACGAGATCCCGGCGTGGGGCACGATGCTCGACAGCAGGGCGCCCCCCCAGACCGCCCCGACGATGACGCCGGTGAAGATCTGAAGGGCGCTGCGCTCGAACAGGCCGCGGGTGAAGAGATAGGTGGCGTAGCCGAAGACGACACCGCTCGCGCCCACCGTGTTGGTCGCGTCGGGCGCGATGAGCCAGGTGCCCGCGCCGCCGACCACGATCACGATGAGCGTCACCAGGGCCAGCTTGGTCGCGCCGCGCAGCGCGATGATCACGCCCATGAACAGGAACGGGATCGTGTTGTCGATGAGGTGCTGCCAGCCGGCGTGCAGGAACGGCGACGTGAAGATCGCCCACACCCGATCGACGTCACGCGGGATGAGGCCGCCGTCCTGGTCCAGCCGGTAGCTGTCGAGCGAGTTGACGACCTCGACGATCCACATGATCGCGACGATTGCGACCAGGAGCGACAGCCCCTCGACGGATTGGCGAGCGGCGACGGCCCCACGGCGGCCCACGACAGGTTTGTGCGACATGGTCGTCATCTCCGAGAAGGATGGCAGGTGCCCGGCCCGATCCACCCCACCGCGGCCGAGATCTTCGCTGACTCTTCGTCAGCGCCTGCTGCGCCGGTGCCTTGCCGGCGGAGCGGTTGCCGCTGCAGGTCCGCCGGCGAGAAGGGGTGGCATGTCGCGTTTGACACATACGAAAGGGCCATCGGTCAATCCGTTTCGTGTGTCACTTTTCGTAGTGACTGTCATGGTCTGAGAGCCTCGGCGAGGACATGAATCGGATCGCCTACGCGCGACGCTGTTCGCGTCTCAGTCCTGACCGAGGACTTCGTGGGCCAGGGCGAGCGCCACCTCGAGACGCTCGCGCATCGTTGCCTCCAGCACGAACTCCCCGGGGGTGTGCGCCCCTCCCCCCCGCGGCCCGAGCCCGTCCACGGTCAGCGCGATCGTGCCGGCGAAGTGACTGGCGTCGCTGGCCCCGCCGCGCGGGACCCCCGCGATCGGGCGACCGAGGCGCTGCGACGCGCGGCCGATGAGGTCCCGCGTGACCGCGGTCGAGTCCATCCCCGGCCATCTGCGCTCCATCCGCGCCTCCAGCGTGACGCCGTCGACATCGGCGCTCACCGCCGCCACCACGTCGTCAAAGGCACTCAGGCCCTGGGCGCGAAGGTCGAAGATGAGCTCGCCGGCGGCCGGCACGACGTTGAAGGCGTCGCCCGAGTGCATGACCGTGGGGACGGCGCTGAGCTGCTCGGTACCGTGCGGATCGTGCAGCGATGCGATGGCCGTGGCCGTCCGCGCGAGCGCGAGCAGCGCGTTGAGGCCGCGGTCCGGGGCCGAGCCCGAGTGCGATGCGCGACCCGTGGCCAGGATCCTCAGCGTCCCGGCGGCCTTGCGCCGGACCACCACGCCCTCGTGGCCCTCGTTGTCCAGCTGGCCGCCCTCGAAGCACAAACAGGCGTCATAGCCTCCAAACCGCGGCGCGTGGACGAACGGCCGGGTCCGCCACTCCTCGTCGGTGACCATGAGCACCGCGAGCTCTGCGAACGTCTCGGGGCGCCGCGCCAGCGCGCGGGCGACGCCCAGTGCCAGGACGTCGCCGCCCTTCATGTC
>JBAQGP010000797.1:0-16648 GCA_049287845.1 Solirubrobacteraceae bacterium
GGCTGACGCTGGTCGTGCGGCGCACCGCACGGCGGCGCTGAGTCGCCGCGGCACACCGCGCTGTCAGCTCGATCCCAGGGCGCGGCGGGGGCGTAGACTCCCGCCGCGCCCGGCGAAACCCACGTCCCCCTGAGATCCGATGCTTGCCTACAAGGTCCTGCGAGACGGCAGATCCGAGTTCACCGGCTGGCAGTGGCCGCAACCCCATGCCGATCAGCCGGGGGCGTGGGTGCACGCCACCGGACCGATCGCTCTCTGTGTCAACGGGATCCACGCCGCCACTCCCGAGCAGCTGCCCCACTGGCTCGGCACCGAGCTGTGGGAGATCGAGCTCGGCGGGGACATCCTGGAGGACGAGGCCGCGCTGGTCGCCTCCCGGGCCCGCCTGGTGCGCAGAGTGCGTGCGTGGGACGAGCTCATGCGCGGGCGGTTTGCCGAGATGTGCCTGGAGCGGGCGCGGGAGCTCGCCGACGGCTACCCCGCCGGCGCGGGGCTTGTGACCAAGGTCGAGCACACCCTGAGCTGGGCGGGCGCGGCGCCCGCCGGCTACTTCACAGCGATGCTCGCCGGAGGACGCGACAGCGGCGCCCACTCCGGCCCTGACTATGACGCCGCCTTCCTGCGCGAGCGCTCGCGCCAGGCGCACTGGCTACGCGATCACCTCGAGCTGGTCGGCTGAGACCCGCCTCGGTCAGCGCCTGCCAGAGAGGGTGCGAAACGCCTCGATGAGGGAGTCCGCGACCGGCGCGGGCACGTCCTCCTCGCGCAGGGTGCCGGTGGTACGGATGACGGCGCGCATCTGATCGAGGTAGTCGACGCATGGTGAGCAGAAGGCCAGGTGGCGCTCGACGATGAGACGCTGCCCGACGGACAAGGCACCCTCGAGGTACTCGGTGGCCAGCTCCACGAAATCAACGCACGGCAGGTCTTCGTAGCTCATGCGCTCACCACCTCCGTAAAGTACTCCTCGAGTCTGGCGCGCACCGCGGATCGGGCGCGGTGCAGGAGGACACGCTGATTGACCGGAGAGAGCTCCAGGCATTCGCAGACCTCATCGGCCTCCCAGCCCTCGACGTCGCGTAACCTGATCACCTGCTGCTGGCGCTCCGGCAGCTGCGCGATGGCGGCCGCGACGAGCGCCGAGGTCTCCGCGGCGAGGATACGGTCCTCGGGGAGCTCGAAGAACCGGCTGGGGGTCACGCTCCAGTACCCCGCGGTGGCGTGTCCGGCAGGGAGGAACCGGTCGGGGTCGACGGTCGGACCGTCGTCCTCCTGCGAGGGCGCGAGCGACGAAAACGGCGTGGTCCGCTGCTCTCGTGCGCCTCGTGACTGGGCTCGATTGGCGAGGATGCGAAAGATCCACGTTTTCAGGGACGAGCGGCCTTCGAAGCGCTCCAGGCCCTTGATGACCGCCAGCCACGTCTCCTGGACCACTTCGTCGGCGACCGAGGGCGACCGGACGAAGGTCAGCGCGAGCCCCTTCATCGTCCGGTCGTGGCGCGTGACCAGCTCCCGAAACGCCATCTCGTCGCCGTCCCGCAGCCGGGCCAGCAGCCGCTCCTCGCTGGTGGCCGCCGCGATCACGGGGCCAGTCTAACCCCGGGCGGGGGGCGATCGCCGGCCGCGAGATGGTCTGAACCACGCCGCCTTCAACGGCCACCTGGCTCTTTCTCATCGATGTCACGGTTGGGCGAACATCAGCACGCCTCCACCGGCACGCGCTCGAGAGGGCACGACAGGCACCGGGCCCCGCCGCGGCCACGGCCGAGCTCTGACCCCGGAACCGTCAGGACCTCGACACCGGCGGCCTGCAGCCGCTCGTTCGTGGCCACATTGCGGTCGTAGCCCACCACCACCCCCGGCGCGATCGCCAGCACGTTGTTGGCGTCGTCCCACTGCTCGCGGTCACGGCCGTGGTGATCACCTCCGGTCGGAACGAGCCTGACCGCGGGGAGGCCCAGGGCGTCGGCGAGCGCGCGGCGAAGGTCTCCCGCAGCGTCGATCCGCAGCTCGCCGTGGACCCGGCGCATGCGGAAGACCGATGCTGTCTCCGCGACGTCCGGATAGACGGTGAAGGCATCGCGGTCCACCATCGTCAGCACGGTGTCCAGGTGCATCGTGGCGCGCCGGGCCGGCAGCGCCGCCACCAGCAGTTCTGCGGTGGCATCCCGCTCGGTCAGGTTCAGCGCAAGTTGCTCGATGGCGGCGGGGCTCGTGCGCTCCCCGACCCCGACCAGCACGCGCCCCGGGGCGAGGACGAGCACGTCTCCGCCCTCCAGCGGTGCGGGCGACACGAACGGTGCCGGCCCGTGGCGGAAGCGCGGATGGTGGCGGTAGACGGCCTCGATGTGCGCGACCTCCCGTCGCCGGGCCGGCAGGGCCATGTCGCCGAGGTGGGCGCGGCCTCCGATCCAGGCCGAGCTGTCCCGGGTGAAGACATGGTTGGGAAGAGGCGGGATCACAAAATCCCCCCGATCGGCGATCCGCGGCAGCAGACAGCGGGGCGCGAACGGGAGCTCGCTCACCGTGACGCCGCCGATGAGGGCATCGGCGAGAGCCCCCGGCGCCGAGCCATGCAGCCACTCCGCCAGCGGGCGGGTTACCGCGCGCTCCAGGCGGGATATGTGGACCGCGGCGTCGATCAGGTCGGCCTTGACCGAGTCGATGGCCAGCACGTCGGCCAGCAGGTCGCGCACGTCGAGCGCCTCCACGCCGCGGCCTTTCAGGATCGCGACGAAGGCATCGTGTTCCTCCTGTGCCCCCTGAAGCCAGGGCACCTCGTCAAAGAGCAACTCGTGCTTGTTGCTCGGTGTCAGGCGCGTGAGCTCGCGTCCCGGTCGGTGCACCAGCACCCGGCACAGCACCCCTATCTCTGACTCCACGCCGCCGCCCGCGAGCGGCACCTCCAGGTAATCGAGCTCTGTTTCGGGGGCGGACATGCTGCTGCTCGTGCGATACCCCCTGAGCCAGCCGACTCACCGGCCGAGCGCGATCGTCGGCCGACGGTTGCAAACCAACCTGACGGCGATTAGCCGGGGCCGCTGCGCGTGGCCGTCCGCCGGCGCAGCTGCCGGGGGGAGTGCGCGGCGACGCGGATGACGCTGTCCCCGTAGCGCACGCCGCCGAATCGCAGCCGCTGAAGGACGGCCAGCCACGCGCATACGCCACGCTCGAGCACCCACACGGGAGCCAGCACAGAGCTCGAGGCGGGAAACACGCTGCGTCCCGACGCGCGCCGCCGCCCGAACTCCGCGAGAGCGATCGTCAGGGCTGCGCCCAGCAGTGGCGGGCGCGGGTTTCTCCGCACCATCGAGGACGCGAGCGCGGGGATGATGGAGAGCCACACGGCCATCCGCGCCGGGATGGCGAAGTCGTCGTAGGCCTGGCGCGTGCGCTGTCCCCAGAAGTGGTTGGCGCTGGGTGGCAGCCGCGCCACGAACAGGTCCATGGGCGACACCAC
The DNA here is from genome assembly GCA_049287845.1 of Solirubrobacteraceae bacterium. Lineage (GTDB taxonomy): Bacteria > Actinomycetota > Thermoleophilia > Solirubrobacterales > Solirubrobacteraceae > Palsa-465. Next base: position 3,461 of record JBAQGP010000797.1, read on the forward strand.
GCTGCCTCCTCCCGCCTGGACGGTGCGGATGAGCTCGAGGTTCTCGAACAGGACGTCACCGTCATATCCTCCCAGCGCGTCCAGTGTCGACCGCCGGACGCCCAGCGTGCCGGGAAAGTCCGCGCCGGTGGCGCGGTTGAGCAGCGTCCGCGCCGTGTCCCAGCGGGCGTGCCACGGCAGTGCGGCGAAGACGTTCTGCGGGCGGACGAGGTCGTGGCGCGCGAGCAGGTCGACCATCCGGGCAAGCGCGAGCCGCTCGTAGCGCACGTCGTCGTCGGCGATGATCACCGCCTCGTGGCGAGCCATGTCCACGCCGGTGCGGACCCCCGGCACCTTGGCCATGAGCGACGCATGGCGAGGATCGGGCGCCGCGTGGCGCGCGAGGTTCTGCCAGGCGTGGTGGTTGTCGGCAAACAGCTGCGGGGAGGACCCGTCGACGACGATGATGTCGTCACACCAGAGCGCCAGTGTCCGCAGATAATCGGTGAGCTCGTCACGGCCGTCCCCGTCGGACATGCGCAGTGGCAGCACATATGAGAACCCGGGCATGCTCGGAGACGACCGGGGCGTCACCGTCTCGGGGCAGCTCAGGGCAGGGTTCACGACCAGCCGGGCCGAAGGCGACGCCGTCGTCTGTTCATGATTCCACTGCCGGGCGTGTCCGCAGCAGACGCGGCGGGTCGAGGCTTGGGTAGGACCGGGGTGGGGCCAGGGAGGTGTGATCGTTCTCCCAGGCGTTCAGGAGATGCTGGCCCCAGCGCGCTTCCAGCGCCAGCAGGGCCTCGGCGCCGAAGAGGATGTCCGCCGTCCGCTCCGGCTCCACCCGGGCCAGCCCGTCCGCCAGGTCCCAGGCGGCGATGTTCTCGTGCACCGCATCGGCCTCGACGTGCTCGTCATAGAAGTCGGTGACCTCAGGGCCGTAGCCGAGCCGGCGCACTGCGTTCCCATAGCGACGGTTCGGGACCGACGAGGTCATCTCGAAGATCGCCAGATGACCGGCCAGCGCCCCGCGCAGCCGCCGGTGCAGCCCGAACCACGACATCAGGTTCACCGACGCGAGCGTGATCCCGGGCAGGACGTCGAGGTAGCCGCCGTAGGTTGCATCCAGCCCGAGGCCGCGCATCGTCTTGGCAAACAGCTCCGCGTGAATGCGCGAGGGTTGGCCGCCGCCGTACTCGTCAGACTGGATCTCCACCAGCGCCGCTTTCGGGCCGCCTGTCAACCGCGGGATCGCCCAGGAGTGCGGATCGGCCTCCTTGAGCTGGTAGGCGGAGCGGTGGATCACGTGCTCGCGCAACTGCTCGTCGGTGGCCTGCGTCTCGACGTAGCGCGAGAGGGCCGGTCCCTGATCCTCACGGACGAGACGCTGCAGCTCCGCTCCAACGCTCGCCGGCGGCGGGGTCCGTGTCGGTACCGCGGTCCGGAGCGCGCGTTCGAACTGCCCCTCCAACCCGGCACGAAACATGAGGATCAGGGGGCTCCACTCCATGCGCTCGTTGACGCCCTCGATCTCCGCGTAGTGCAGCTCGTAGCAGAGATAGAGCGCCATCTGAAAGTCGTCGTCCGCCAGGACGTCGTCAACCCCGGCCGCCGGAACGAGGGCCGTGGGCGTCTCCGCGCCCGTCAGCAGCGCGTAGAGCGCCGCCGTCCACTCGCCGCGCACCGGGGGGAGGGCAATCCGGCGTCTCGTGTCGGGTCCCGGCAGCGACGTCACGGTCAGTCCCCAGCCGGGGCCGGTCCATCGGCGCCGGGCTGCCCCGGCCACGGCGAGCCTGTCGGACGCTCGGCGGATGAGTCCGCCCGGAATCGGATCACATGATGGGTGCCGTCGCAGAACGGACGGATGCGTGACTTGCCGCATCGGCACAGGGCGATCGTGCGCCGGCCCGTGGGAATGGGGCGTCCGTCCTGATCGCGCAGCACGACAGTGCCGCGGATGACGTACGGCCCATCCTGATACGGGACGATGACCACTTCATCTTCCGCCATGTCCCAGGCCGATACCCGGGCATGACTCGGATTAACCAAAGCCGCACCCGGCTTGTCGTGCCGCCAGGCCGGTGTGGCGCGGCACCTAGGACATGGGTGGAGATGGTCAGCGCGCCGCGCGGTCGTGACGCTCGGGCGGCGCCGGGGCCTTGGGGGCCACCCCGTCTTGGGCGTCCCCGCCGAGCACCTCCGGGCGCCCATCGGCGCTTCGGCGGATCACCGTTCCCTCCCAGCCCCGCAGGGGGTGGCTCTCGCTGCGCTGCAGCGCCCGTGCGCCGCTGCGCACGAGGAAGAAGACGATGATCGGCAGGATCCAGACCCCTGCGCGCCAGAAGTGGATCTGCGCCGTGTAGGAGATGTGCAGGCGGTAGAAAAGCCGGTCGGTCGAGCCGACGGCGAAGATGATCACCACCCAGCTGAAGAACGCGGCACCGATCGCCGTCCGGGTGGGGTGGTCACGGGGTCGGTCCAGGAGGTCATGTCGGGCGTGGTCGCGCGTCACGCGCCGCTCCAGCGCCGGCCAGGCATACAGGACCCCGAAGACCACGAGCGGGAAGAGGGCCCCGCCCCAGAACGGGTTGGGAATGATGGTCCGCCCGGCGATGACCGGCTCGAAGTTGGGCATCAGGCGCAGCGCGCCGATCAACCAGCCGATGTACCAGTCGGGCTGGGCCCCGTTCTCTGACAGGTACGTGTGGTACGGGCCCCACTGCCAGATCGGGTTGATCTGGACCAGCCCGCCGACCACGAACAGAACGGCGGCGACGGCGAGCAACAAGCCGATGGAGCGCAGGGCGTAGGCGGGCCACATCGGCGTGCCGACCACGTTGCGCTCCTTGCGGCCGGGCCCGGGGAACTGCGAGTGGTGCTGGCGCATGATCATCGCCAGGTGGCAGGAGATGAGGATGGCCAGGGCGGCGGGGATGAGCAGCACGTGGACGATCTCCAGCCGGCTCAAGAAGCTACCGGCGCCCGGGAATTGACCGCCCCAGATGGAACTGGCCAGCTGACCGCCCACCAGAGGGATGGAGAGCGCCACGCCGTTGGCGATGGCCAGTCCCATGCCTGAGAGCAGGTCGTCGGCGAGGGAGTAGCCGGCAAACCCCTCCAGGATCGCGAGCAGCAGCATGGTCAGGCCGATGTAGTAGTTGAGGTCGCGCGGCTTGCGGTAGGCGCCGGTGAAGAAGATGCGCATGAGGTGCAGGACGATCGCGGCGATGAACACGTCGGCGGCCCAGTGGTGCACCTGGCGGAGGAGAAGGCCGGCGGGGACGTTGAAGCTGAGGTCCAGGACCGACCGGTAGGCCTCGGACATCTCCTGGGTGCGCAGCAGAGCGTAGGAGCCGTGGTAGATGACCTGCGTGTCGGACGGGATGTAGTAGAGCGTCAGGAAGATCCCGGTGGCCACCAGGATCAAAAAGGCGTAGAGGGCGATCTCGCCCAGCAGGAACGTCCAGTGGTCCGGGAAGACGTAGCGCAACAGCCACTTGTAGGCGGGGGCGCCGCCCAGACGCTGCTCGGTGTAGCGCGCCGCGCGCTCAAAGCGCCGGTGCACCGCTCGTTGGATGACCTTCACGTGCGGCGCACCCCCCACCACGAGGGACCGATGTCCTGGTCGAAGCGCCCCGCTGCCCGCAGGTTCCCCTCGGCATCGACCATCAGCGGCAGTTGCGGCAGGGCCCGGCCAGCCGGGCCAAAGATGACGTTGCCCCCATCACCTGGAGTGAACGTGGAGTAGTGGCACGGACAGGTGAAGGCCGGCGCCGCAGTGCTGGTCTGCGGATCGGTCGGATACCGATACAGCGAGATCGCGCAACCCGCATGCGTGCAGATCTTGGAGAAGGCCATGATCCCCTGCGGTGCCCAGCCACGGCGCGAGGGGGGGAGCTCGTTGAACTTCGGGGGGAGGCGGACGACGAGCAGCCCGGCGCCGAAGCTCTCCCACGTCTCGCCCTCGGGCAACGCGCTGTAGAACGAGCCAATCTGGATGTCATCGGCGGCGTAGGGGCGGCTCTGGTCGTCGACGAGCCGGATTCCGCGCGTCCAGGGCGAGTCGTGCAGGGAATGCGCCGGGGGACCCAGCGATGCCAGCGGCGCGGCCACCGCGGTGACCACGCCCGCGCCGGCCAACCCGCACGCGCCGGTCAGCAGCACGCGGCGGCTGATCCCCTCTCCGCCGGACTCGACGATCTGCACCACCTCCTGCACCTCGGGCTCGACCAGCAGCTCGCCGCGCTGCTCCACCGACGTCTCCTGGGGAACGACCATCTTGCCTGCGACGATGGCCGCGGCGGCCAGCATGCCCAGGGCCCCGCCCATGGCCAGGCCCAGGAGCTGGGTGTTGGTCTCGAGCACGACGTAGAGGACGGTGAAGGTGAAGCCCAGCGCTGCGGCCGCCAGGAGCAGTGCCGCCACCAGTGTCTCGGCGCGGCGGTTGCCAGGGACCTCGCGCTCGGACGGATCGGGCTCGCGCGGCTCTGCGGTCGCGGACTCACCGCCGGTCCCCGTGGGCGGCCGGCGTCTACCCCGCAACACCCGCCACGCGGTCAGCCCGGTGACGACCTCGCCGAGCGCCCGGGCGACCCGGCCCACATGCTTCCGGTCGCGGTGATCCTCGCTCATCTCGTCTCCTCGCTCACGTCGTTCGGGCTCACGTCGTCCGCTCCCCGATCAGGCGGGCCACGATGACGAGGGACAGCAGCGCGATGAACCACGCCACCATCCCCTCGGGGATCGGGCCGATGTTCTCGATGCCCCAGCCGCCCGCGTTGTCGGGGCGGCGGGTCCACAGCACGTAGCGCGTCAGCGAATCGAGCTGGTGTTGGTCGATCTGCCTGGCATCGAAGTGCGGCATGAGATATGGCCCCATCCGCACTGCCTCGGCCACCTGCCGCGGTGTCGCCCGCTGAAGGTTGGGCACGAAGGCGCCGAGGGTGAGCCCGCCCCGCCCGACGATCTGATGGCACCCCGCACAGTCGGCGGTGAACACGTGAAAGCCCTCGGCCAGAGTCCCGACGCTGGGGTTGGCTGCGGGCGCCCGCGGCCCGCCGCCGGTGTGCACGATGAACGCGATGAGGGCGTCGATCTGCTGCCGGGTGTAGAGCGGCTTGCCGCGGTTGGGCTCGACGCGAGGCGACTGCAGCGGCATCCGTCCCGTTGAGAGGTAGAAGTCCACAGGTCCGGCGCCGACACCGATCAGCGACGGAGCGTTGTCGGCCACCCCGCGCAGCGCCTCGCCGTGGCAGGAGGCGCAGCCGTTGGCGTAGAGCGACCGGCCCTCGCTGATCAGCGCGGGGGAGCTCGGGAAACGCGTGGTCAGGGCACCGGGCCCGGGAGGCTCGGGTGCCTTGCCCGGGGCGTTCGGAAGGTTCGTCGGCGGGCCTCCCGGGAGGCTCGCGGTGCCCGCTCCCGGCGACGGGGATGCCTCGAGGGACACCAGGGCCACCGACATGAGCACGAGGCTGATCCCCATTCTCAGTGGGCGTGGAGTGCGACCTGGGCGTCGCCACCACCAGGTGAGCAGGCGCCTCATGGCCGGTGCACGCCATCCAGGGTGATGTCGGCGCGGCGCTCGCGGACCACCAGCCGTCGCTCTTCCTGGATCATGGCGGCCATCGCCAGCCACAGCCCGGCGAGGATCATCAGCGTCGAGCCCAGCACCCACATGATCGCTCCCGCCTGCTGCTGGTCGACCACCGCCGAGATGCCCAGCGCCCGCGCCGGGGCGCCATAGCCGGCGTAGAGCAGCGACGGATCGCGGTCCAGGTAGGCCCCCAGGAGCGTCATCGGGACCATCGCCGCGATCACGTAGACCAGGCGGGCGAACCCATCGAGGCGGTGGCGCGCCAGCGGATCCGGGTCAAGCACCGGCCACCACATGAGCAACCCGGCGAGCAGGTAGAGGACGTGCTCGGCGTCGTGCAGCGGCGGCGAGCGCAAGGTGGCGTCATAGAAGCCGGGAAGGTGCGTCGCCGCCGTCACCACACCGAATACGGCCAGGCAGGCGATCGGGTGCGTGAACGGCCGCAACCGCTCCAAGCCGCGCACCAGAGCGGGGCGCGCGGACCGCGGCGCGGCACGCAGCAACAGCAGCCCCGGCCGCCCCGCCAGCACCAGCAACGGCGCCCACACGAGCAGGAGCAGATGCTGGACCATGTGGACCGACAGCATGCGGTCGTCGTACGCATCGATGCCGGACTGAAGCGCCACCAGCACGGAGGCGATCCCGGCGAGGAAGGCCATTGTGCGCCGCACAGGCCACCGCGAGCGCGTGCGGCGAACCGCCAGCAGGTACAGGAGCCCGGCGAGCACGGCCTCGACGTCGAGGCTCCATGTCGGCTCCCAGGCGTGCCACAGCAGGGTCGGGAGTGCCGGCGGGCTCATCGCCACGCGCCGCCGTCGCGGCTGGTGGGTTCGTCGGCAAGGGCTCGGCGCATCCGTCGCTCGGCGGCGCGCTCGCGCGCCACGAGCCCCAGCCCCACGATGAGCAGGCCGATCCCGAAGAAGATCGGGAACTTGCCGAAGGCGAGGCCGAACACGATCGAGGCGACGCCCACCGCCGCCAGCAGGCTCCCCATGCTCGCCGTCGGAACGGTCTGGGCAGTGGGGTCCGGTGGGGGTGGTCCTCGCCGCAGCGGCTCGCCGCCTCCCTTGACCGCCAGCAGCGCCGCGCTTCCCCACACCACTGCGACTGCGAACCCGAATTCGGCGACCTGGATCGCGTCCCCGGTCCAGATCGCGCAGATGACCATGGACACCGCCAGTAGACCGCCCCAGGCCAGCAGAGGCAGCGATCCGCCTCTCACGCTCGCGCTTCCTGAGCCGGGCGTTCGGAGTCCCATGCCGCCTCGCGCAGGTCAAGCAGTGGCGCGTAGGAGCGGATGGGCGGCAACGGCACCTCGAAGTTCAGTGGCGGGGGGGGCGAGGAGGTCGCCCACTCCAGGGTGTGGCCGAGCCAAGGATCGGCCCCGGCCGGCTCGGGACGGCGTATGGACACCCACACGTTGACGAGGAACACGGCCACTCCGATGGCGATGAGCACCGATCCGGCGGTCTCGATGCGGTTCAGGGTCGCCCATGACGGATGCTGCGGATAACGCGCGATCCGCCTTGTCATCCCCTCCTGGCCGAGGATGAACATCGGGAAGAACGTCATGTTGGTGCCGACGATCATCAACGCCAGCTGGAGCTTGCCGAGCCGCTCGCGCAGGAGAGCCCCTGTGACCTTGGGAAACCAGTGGTAGACACCGGCGAAGAACCCGAACACGCTGCCCGCGAACAGCGTGTAGTGAAAGTGCGCGATGACGAAGTAGGAGTCGTTGACGTGGTAGTCGAGGACCGGTGAGGCGACGAAGATGCCGGTGACGCCACCGATGAGGAACTGCACGAAGAAGGTGAGCGCGAACAACATCGAGCAGCGCAGCACGATCGACCCCCCGATCAGGGTGCCGGCCATGTCGAAGTACTCGATTCCCGCGGGCACGAGCAAGGCGGTGGACGTGAACGCGAAGTACTCGTTGGTGACCCCCCCGGTGGTGAACATGTGATGCGCCCACACGCTCATTGACAACGCCGCAAACGCCATCACCGAGATCACGAAGGCCTTGTAGCCGAACCACCGGCGGTGCGCGCCGACCGCCACCGCCTCCGCGGCCGCCCCCAGATACGGGAAGAACATGACGTACACGACGGGGTGTCCGAAGAACCAGAACAGGTCCTGGTAGTCGATGGCGCCGCTGAAGCCCGTGTAGATGTTGGCGCCCGTCGTGCGGTCAAGGTAGAGCAGCACCATCGCCACGATGAGCACAGGGAACGCGCCCACCACCATCAGTACCGTCACGAGCGCGGTCCAGGTGAACACCGGCATTCGCAGCAGCGCCATGCCGGGCGCGCGACGGCGAGCGATCGTCACCAGCACGCACGCCCCCATCACCGTCATTCCGGCCGCGGCCAGGATCACGCCCAGCGTCCATAGGTCCTGACCGACGCCGGGAGTGTTCGCGGAGTTGGACAACGGCACATACGAGAACCAGCCGGCGCGTCCCGCGCCGTCGGCGGTCAGCCAGCTGGACTCCATCGTCAACCCGCCGAACAGCCACATCCAGAAGCCGGTCAGCGCCAGTCGCGGTCCCGCCACCGCGACCGCTCCGATCTGGAGGGGCACCAGGTACATCGCCAAGGCGATGGACATCGGCGTCACGAACAGGTAGATCATCGTCGAGCCGTGCATCGTGAACAGCTCCGAGTAGGTGTAGTCCGAGACCACGTGCGCGTTGGGCGCGGCCAACTGAGCGCGCATGAGCAGCGCGAACACCCCGCCGAGCAGAAAGAACACCAGCGAGCAGAGCGCGAGGTTGAGCCCGATGCGTTTGTGGTCGGTGCTGGTCAGCCAGCCAACCCACCCCTGGGTCTGGGATTGACGCCTACGCGCTGGACGAGCCTGAACCACCATCAGAGTCTCGACCGTCCCCCTGACCGAGCCCATGTCGAGAACGCCGAGGCCGGGAGCACACGGACGTTGAACACCATCTCTGGATGGCGCAACCCGCAGAACTCGGCACATTCCCCGCGAAACAGGCCGGTCTGGGTGAAGGTCAGCACCACGTGCTCGGTGGCGCCCGGGATGAGGTCGCGCTTGAAGTCGATCGCCGGCACCCAGAAGGCGTGGATCACGTCCTGGGAGGAGAGGTTGAAGCGGACGGCGCGGTCGGCTGGCACCACCAGCGGCTGACGTCCCACCGTCCCGCTGCGCTGGACGATCCCGAATCCGGGGTAACGGAACTCCCACTCCCACTTGGCGCCGAGCACGTCCACGGTCACGGCGGGGGCTTCGGTGAGCGAGACCGTGTCCACCCGATGCTCCGCGGTGAACGTGAGATAGAGCAGAAAGGCGACGGTTGCGGTGAGCAGGAGCGCGTATCCGGCCTCCAGTGGGTTGTGCTCGGAGCGCCGCGACACCTCGTCGGGGGCGCGGCGGTGGTAGCGCAGCACGGCGGCCAGCACCACGATGCAGATCAGCGCGAACACGCCGGCCGCGATGGGGACGTAGATCCCGAACAGCCAGCCGTACTCGTGACGTGTGCTGATGAGAGCGAGCCGGGTCACAGGAGCCAAAGGAAGCGAGGGTCTACCCAGCCGCCCACACGTCAAACCCGGAGCGTCACCCGGCGAACGGCCCGGGTGGTTGTGCGCGTCAAGAGCCGGCGTCCGACCGATCTGACGCCCGAGGTCGGCTTACCCGCCGCGAGCCGTGGTGGCGAACGTCGGCGACGGGTAACAGCGCTACGTGGCAGCTCTTCTACCCCGGTCGCTGGACGCGCTCGCCTCCCCGCGGGTGCAGGGACGCGTGACGACGCGGACATGGCATCGGCCGTGGCCGCTGCCGGGGGTACGGTGGGTGATGGCCCAGACCTGGACGGATCTGCTGTTTGCCCATTGGAGCGTTCCGCCGCAGGCGCTGGAGGCCGTCGTGCCGCCGCAGCTTCCGTTGGACACCTTCGACGGCCGAGCGTGGGTTGCCGTCACACCTTTCGAGGTGCGCAACCTGCGCCTGCGCTTGACTCTCCCGGTGCCGCTGCTCTCAACCTTTCCCGAGATCAACGTGCGCACCTACGTCATCGTCGACGGCAAGCCCGGCATCTACTTCTTCAGCCTGGACGCGGACAGCCGCCTGGCCGTGGCTGCCGCGCGACGGCTCTACCGGCTGCCGTACTTCCACGCGGCCATCTCGGTCCAGCGGAGCAATGGCGAACTGCGCTACCGGAGCGCGCGCCGGGGGCCCGAGCCGGCGCCGCCCCCGGCCGCCTTTCAGGCAATCTATCGCGGCGTCGGAAAACCGTTCAACGCCGCCGCGGGCACCCTCGAGCACTGGCTCACCGAGCGCTACTGCCTGTACACGCTGGACGGGGAACAGCGGATCCTACGAGGCGATATCCACCATCCGCCCTGGCGTCTGCAGGCCGCGCAGACACAGATCGAGCGCAACACCATGGCGGCCCAGATCGGGGTGGCGCTCGATGGCGAGCCGCTGGTCCACTTCGCCCAGCGTCAGGACGTCGTCTTCTGGCCCCTCGAGCCGGCAGAGCCACCGCGCCACATCGCTGCACTCAAGTCCCCATCCAGCTGCGCACAAGAGCGGTGACCTCATCGGGCGCTTCCTCGGGGAGGAAGTGCCCCGCGCCGCGAATCGTCTGAACGCGAAGGTTGGGCCCCGGCTGGGGATCGAGTACACGTCGGATCGCGCTGTGCTCTCCCATCGCCAGCAGACTCGGCACCCGGAGGTCTCGCGAACGGTCACCGCGCAGCGCCGCCGCGGGCAGCTCTCGTGTCAGGAACGTGCGGTAGCACGCGGAGCTGGCGGCGGCACGAGCCGGGTCGCGGAGCACGTTTGCGTACACATCGAGGTCGGCGTCGGTCCAGGAGGCTCGTGGACCGCTGCCGCCGCGAATCATGGCTCGCACGGCATGCGGTCCGCCCGTCAGCAGCCGTGCGCCCAGCCCGGGGGTCGCGAGGGCAAGCTGGTAAGAGGCCAGCAGCGGCAGCGCGAGGTGCCGCGGGCGAGGCAGCCCGCGGGAGGGCCACGGGGGTGGAATGTCGAGGGCGAGCAGGCGCTCGACACGGTCGGGATGTTCGAGGGCGAGCAGGAACGCGGCATAGCCACCCCAGTCGTGTCCGACCAGCCGCACGTGATCGACTCCCTCCGCATCGAGCAGACCGACCACATCGGAGGCGAAGGTCGACTTCGCATAGCTTCCCGATGGCGCTTGTGACCAGCCGAAGCCGCGCAGGTCGGGCGCGATGATGCGGTACTCCGAAGCGAGCGAGGGGATCACGCGCCGCCAGCACCACCAGTGCTGCGGCCACCCATGAAGGAGCAGCAGGGGCGGTCCGGCGCCCGCTCCCGCCACGTGCAGCCGCACGCCGTTGACGTTGACATCCCGGTGGGTGACGCCCTTCAGTGTCGGCAAAACGGGCATGGACTCTCGCATGTGCGTCCGCCTGCGTTACCCAGAGTGGGCCGGCGCAACACGCTCACCCGATTTGACGAACGCTCGGTCCTGGTCCCGTGCCCGTGATCACGACCAGCGAGCGTGGCGTCGGCTCGCGCGCCGCACGCATACCGGCGCGAGGGCGATCATGGCGAGGGTGAGGCCGCTCAACGCGAGCAACGCCGGGTAGTCGCTGTACCCGTGAAAGCGGAACACGACGTGGTCGATGCCCGCGGGAACGTCGACGGCCACGAGCGCCGGCGCCACCACCCGAGTCGACTGGCGGCGGCCGTTCACGGTTGTCGTCCACCCGGGGTCATAGGAGGCGCTGAGCACGGCGACTCCGGGACGCCGCATCTCCATCGTCGCCGAGGCCTCGCCGCCATCGAGATCGGTGCGCTGCGCGCGGACCACGCCGGCTGAGGATTGGCTTGGCATGGCCGGTAGCCGGCCATGCCCTGTGCCGTTTGACCCGTACTCGACGCTGAGATAGGCGCCGTCCATGGCGAGCCTGGAGCGCAGCAGGGCAACGCTGCGGGCGCCCACGTTGGTCCGGTTCGCCGAGATCTCCCCGACGATCCGGCCGGCCTGGACGTAGCCGCCGCCGTCGATCGTCCACAGCCAGTAGGGGCCGGAACGCATTGCCAGCCGCGCGGGCACCGGCGGCCGGTGGCGGGCAGGGAGGATGAGGTAGCGGATCCCGAACAGCCGGTAGTCGGAGGGGTCGCGGTCGACGAAGAAGTCCTCCGGGGCAGTCATCAGCGACGCCGTCCGCAGCGTGTAGCCCACCTCGTCGACATCGCGGCTCTCCAGGTACTTGAACACGGGCACGGCCCCTACCATGAATTCCTGGCCCCAGTTCGACGGCATCCCCGCGTACGTCCGCCCGCCGCCCTCGTGCTCGATCACCGCGATGAGGCGATCGACGTCGGCGCCCTGGGTGTCGTCCGCACGGCGCTGGGCCACCGTCGCGGCGCCGACGTGACGGTCGTAGGCGCCGAGCTGAAGCCAGGCGGGGGCAAGCACCGCGACCGCCGCCATGAGCACGATGGCGGGCGACAAGCCGGGCGCCCACCGTGGCATCCCGACGTTGAGCCGTCGGACACCCCCGGCCGCCAGCCACGCCGCTCCGCGACCGGCGAGCAGCAGCGCGGCAAGCTGCACCCCCATCATGAAGCGGCGGAAGAAGAGGTCGGTGCTGCCCGGGATCAGACCGGCCAGTGACCCGAACGTCGTGCGACCGAACGAGAGCAGCAGGCACACCGCGAGCGCGACCAGCAGGGCCCGGCCGTCGGCGTCCGTGGACCACGCAAGCCACGCCAATCCAAGCCCGAGCGCCGCGAGCACGGTCACGATGGGCAGCCGGCCGTGGTCGAGCAGCTGCCCCGAGACCAGCCAGCTGAGCACCTGACGTGCGCCGTAGCCGTTGACCAGCAGCGTGCCGTGAAACGCCTCGTTGACGCCCGCCCACCGCCGCTGGGCGAGAAGCGGGACGATCACCCACGCCGTCGCCAGCAGCGAACCGCCGAGAACGACCGCGGCTCGCCGCAACCGGGCAACCAGCGGCATGCCGGCGACCAGAGGCCAGACGAGCAGGACCGAGAGCGCCAGGTAGCCGGTCTCGAAGTGCAGCGCGACGGTGAGCGCCGTGAGCAGGACCGCTGTGAGGTAGCCGCCTCCGTCGCGGATCGCTCGCCAGCTGGAGCCCCAGGCAAGCGGCAACGTCCATTGCGCCCACAGCTGCGTCCAGACGCCGAACCCCGTCCACACGTAGGCGTGCTGCTCGTATCCGACTCCCGTGGCGCTCACCAGGAACGGGGCCATCGCGGCCGAAGCGGCCGCCGCCGGTCTGCCCCCCCCGAACAGGCGGGCCGACACATAGACGCTGATCGGCCACAACGACAAAAGCAGGTAGAGCGACCAGCGAAACGCCACGTCGGGGCCGACCGCCAGCCCCGCCAGCCCCGTCACCATCGCCGGCAGGCTCTGGTAGTGCAGGAAGTGCGGCGACCCCTCACCGAGGAACGGGAACCAGCTCGTCAGCGGGAGGTGGCCGACCCGCAATTGCGCCGTCGCGAACCGCACCATCTGCTCGTGCAGCGAGCTGTCGTTCAGGTACGCGACCCCGAGCGTCAAAGCCCGCAGGCTCGCGAGGTTCCAGCCGACCGCCGCGGCGACGATCAGCCACGGCCACCGGGCAGCGGTCCGGCCC
>JBAQGP010000798.1:0-6821 GCA_049287845.1 Solirubrobacteraceae bacterium
CCCCCGCGGCCACCCTGCCACTCAACGGGTTGACCGCTGACCGGTCGCTCGACCTCGCCGGTGTCGGGCCTGGAGACACGCTCCTCGTGACCGGCGCTGCCGGCGCGGTCGGCGGGTACGTCCTTGAGCTCGCGCGGCTTCGCGGGGTGCATACGGTCGCAGTCGCGTCACCCGATGACGCACCGCTGGTCTTCGAGCTCGGCGCTGTGGATTTCGTGGCACGCGCTGACAAGCTCGCCCAGCCGGTTCGCGACGTCGTGCCCGGAGGGGTAGACGCGGTGATCGACGCGGCCGTCCTCGGCATCACGGCGCACGAGGCGCTCCGGGGCGGCGGGACGTTCGTCGCCCTCGTTCGGCCCTTCGCACCTCCGCCGATCCGCGGGACAAAGGTCGTCGTACAGGAGGTCTTCGCCGACGGCGCACGGCTCACCGAGCTCTCAGCGCTAGTAGACGCCGGGCATCTGACCCTCCGAGTCGCCGACACACTCCGGCTGGGTGACGCCGCCACCGCGCATGAACGGTTCATCGAAGAGCGCCCGCGCGGCCGCCTCGTGCTCGTCCCCTGACGGTCTGACCTTTCGCGTCGGTCACACTGACGCTCGAGACGAGCACCATCGATCCTCGCCGGACGCCCGAGGAGGGAGGCGTCCGGCGAGGCTCAGGCCCCGCGTCAGTCATCGCGACCGACAGCGAAATCATCTCGCTCACAACGCCACGTCGGATGACCCGCTTGTGCACCCTGCGTCAACGTGTTGTGAACCCGGTCAGCGGGAGCCGCCCGACGGTCTGATCGACCGGGTCTTCTGCCGGCGTCAATCAGCGTGTACCGCGCGTGTGGCGTGCGCCAGTTCGGCCGGGTTCTGATCAGCCGGCGCGTGGGCGATCGCACGACCGGCGTTCCAGGCGCGCCGCATCCGCCGCCGAAACGCCTTGGGCTTCTCGGCGTAGAGCCGCCCTCCGATATGGAGCGCTTCGGTCTGGAGCTCCGCGCGGCGATGGTCGATCAATCTGACCACGGCGTCCTGATCGACGGCGACCGGGAGGTCATCGTGGGTCAGCGTTTGGCGCAGGACCCCGAGGTCGTGATCGTCGCCCAAGAGGTCCGCCAGCCGGTGGGCGTCCTTGGCCTGACCGCCAACCGCTGGACCGCAGATGGGCGCGAGGAGCCGCTCCTGGTACCACAGATCCTTGACCCGCTTTCGCCAGGTGTGCAAATCCTCGAGCGATGGCTCGCGCTGTGCCCGGGCAAACGCCTTGCGCCCCTGTCGGTAGGAGCGCAACAGGCCACTCTCGATCGCGCGCCATCCGCCCTGCGTCAGGTGCCAGTCATCGATGCGCAGTCGCACTGCGCCCAGCTCCTGAACCGCCTCGCGGTCCGATGCCTGTCCAGTGGGCTGGCCACGCCGTGCATCGCGCGCACGCTCCAGGTGGTCGGCGATCTCGCTGAACGCGTTCTCGGGCAATTGCCCGACGAAACGGTCCGACAGCTGCGCCATCGTCTGGATCATCGCGTCGTCGTCGCGCACGCCCGAGAGCCCCCGAGCCGCCTCGCGAAGTGCGCGGTTCTCGCGCCGGCGCTGCTTGGGCGACATCGTGCCCCGCGCCAGACGAAGCAGCGAGCGCTCCTTCTTGACCGCCTTGCGCGCCGAATGCACCGCGCCTACCGGGTCGGCGCCGATCCCCTCGCTCAGCTCGCCGACAGCGTGGTCCAACTGTTCGCGCGCGCATCGGACGATCGCCTCTTGCACACCCTCGTCGGCCTCAAATCGGTACGCCATGTGAGCTCCTCGCAGTCAGATCCTACTCTCCCGCGTACCCTACGTCCTGACTCAGAATCAACTCACCGCGGACCTTATTCTGAGCCAAACAGCTCGTTCCCGCCGTTCTGGCTGCCGAGCACCTCGGCTCGCTCGGGCGTGGTGACGCAAGGGCGTGTCGCGTTCCTCCTCGCGTACCTAACTGATGTGCTGCCGCCATGCCAGACATCGGCGCCGAGCGCGCCGGGCTCGCTTCCCGACTGATGACCCCGGCCACGAGCTCGGCGCACGACGGACTGCTGCCGACCGAGGACCTTCGTAACATCGGTTCTCGGATGGCGTCCAAGCCGCTTTCGGTGTTCAAAGAGCCTGGGCGGCGGCGCCACCGGCAGTGGAGACACGGCCTGTACGGTTTCGGGCTGTTTCTCGGCGTGGCGCTGGCGCTGGTGGGCCTGGTTGCCGTCGTGCTACTGGTCCTCGGGCTGCTGGACGTGCATGCCGTCACCCGGCATTTCAGCGTCCGCTAGTAGGCCAGGACACGTTCGCTGAGAGTCAGGACGGTACTCGTATCGCTGGAGCTTGTCCGGCCAGCGCACGACGGGACCATGCGACCAGCTCACACGCCACCGCAGCCGCCGTCATGCGCGAACTGTCGAGCACGTGCATCGCCCAGCCGCCCGTTTCATCCAACCGGCTCCATCGTTCCCAGCGCATCTGCTCCCAGCCGTCGGTTTGCAGCACCTCAGGTCTATGTTGCGGGTTGGCCGCGTGCTCCCGCATCCAGTCCGCGAACGCCAAGTGGTGCACGAGCGATGCCGGATCGTCGCCACGCGCCAAGAGCCGGGCCGCCTGAGCGTCTTTGTGGACGTCGAGCAGGCAGACGGCAACGCCGTCAAGTCGGTCAGCCGACGGCGCGGCCAACACCTCGCCGGCCGCGACCGGGTCTCCGGCCAACAGCACATGCCGGCCGTGGTCCTGGAGTTTGAGCGCGTGGCACACCACCGCCTCGGTGGCGCGCTGACGCCATGCAAGCGTGGGAGCCCGCGGCACCGGGACCACATCGTGCAGCTCGACGCACTCCACGCCAGGCTCGAGCTCGTCCGCCACAAGCCGCCGCGAGGTCGACTTGCCGGCGCCGCTGGCACCGCTGACAAGCAGGAACATCAGAGGCATCGTAGGGATACGTCACCATCGTGACCGCGAAGGGGTTCTCTCGGTGGCCGGCAAGGTCCCCCGCCAGGCCGGGCCTGCGGGCTCGAGCGTGTGCGGCTGCATTGAGGCCCAGAGAACGTGTGCTCGGGCGCCAAGCTGCCACATTTGGGGCCGCGGTGGTGCTTAGTGGGTGTGATGGCGTTGCAGGCACGACATAACGAGCGGTGGGAGCGCCCTCAGGGCGGCTCTGCCATGGCGGAGTTCGAATCCTTCTTTCGCGACAATTACCGGCCCGTCGTGCGTCTGGCCTACAGCGTGGTCGGCGACTCACAGGGCGCCCAGGACGTCGCCCAGGATGTGTTTCTCGCCGCCTACCGACGCTTCCCAGGGGATTACGCGCAGGCTGCTGGATGGGTCCGGGTCGCTGCGGTGCACACCGCACTCAACGCGGTTCGCGGGGAGCGGCGCCGCGACAAGCGCCATCTGCTGGTGCGGGTCGTCAGTTCCCTGCCGAGCGCGGAGGAGACGGTAATCACTCAAGAGAGCCGGGCGGAGGTACGCCGCGTCCTGCGTCGGCTGCCGCGCCGCTCGGCCGCCGTCCTCGTGATGCGCCACGGCGGCATGAGCTACATCGAGATTGCCGAGGCGCTTGGAGTGAAGGTTGGAAACGTGGGGACTCTGCTCAGACGGGCGGAGTGCGCGCTGCGAGAGGAGATGAACCGTGAGACACATTCCTGACGGGGTGCTTCGCCGCCTCGACGACGAGCCCCTAGCCGTTCCGGACCGGGTCACTGACCACTTGGTCAGCTGCGGGCACTGCAGTTCTCGGCGGGCTGAGATCGCCGGCGACACGGAGCACGCCGCCCAGCTGTTCTCGGCGCCGCAGCCGGTTCCCGACGTGGACATCGCGTGGGCGCGGCTCCAGCGTGAGCTTGAGTCCCAACGGACAGGCGGTGCGCTCAGGCGCTCGCGGCCGGCGCGTGTTCGCTCGCGACGTTTGTCGTTTCCGCGAGTGTCGCTCCGGACCGGGCTGGCCATCGGCGTGACCGGGATCGTCGTCGCGGGCAGCGCTGCCGCGGCCACGTTGACCAACGTTTTCGCACCAACTCACGTTGCCCCGGTCTCATTGAGCCGGAGCGACCTGCGCGCCATCGCATCCGTGGCGGGGCTGGGTGACGGCGACGTGCTTGGGGGCTTCGCCACTCCGAATGGGTCGAGCCGGCTGCCTTTCGGAACGCTCAGATGGTCCTCCGGAACCGCCCATCCGACGTCCTCGGTTGCCCAGGCCGCTGCGGAGGCCGGCTTCCCCGTCTCCCTGCCTGCTCACCTTCCCGCGGGCGTGGGCGCCGTCCAGCGGTTCATGGTGCAGCCGCGCGGGACGGCGGCGGTGACCTTCAACTCGAGCGCCGCCGGTCTCGCTGGCAGCTCGGTGACCCTCGACGCCGGGCCGGCTGTCCTCGCGCAGTACACCGGGACCAGCAGCGCCGACCTGCCCACCCTGGCGGTCGCGACGATGCGCCGTCCGACGGCTCAGTCCACGGGTGCGGGCCTGGGTCAGGTCGAGGCATTCCTGCTGGGGCAGCCGGGCATCCCGCCGCAGCTGGCCGAGGAGATCCGCCTGCTTGGTGACTTGCGAACGACCCTGCCGGTCCCCGTCCCGTCCGGCGCCTCGGTTCGTTCGGTTCGGGTCGGCGGCTGGCCGGGCATCCTTCTGGCTGACTCCTCGAATGCCGCTGCCGGGGTGGTGTGGGAGGACGGTCGGGGCCTGCTCCATGTCGTCGTGGGAATCCTCGATGCGCAAGATGTGCTGAATGTCGCGAACCAACTCGGCTAAGGGAGTCGCCGTCGACGCCGCCGAGCGAGCCGCCGCAGGGGGGGCCGCCCGGCTGCTGGACCCCGCCGGCTCCCCTGGGAGCGACAGCCGCGCTCTGGAGCCCACGGTGTCGCCGGCGGTCCACACCGTGGGCCTGAGCAAGCGCTTCGGCGACACGATCGCCGTGAAGTCACTGTCGATGACAGTGCAACGCGGCGAGGTCTTCGGCTTCCTCGGTCCCAACGGCGCAGGAAAGACGACGGTGGTGAAGCTCCTGCTCGGGCTCGCGCGGCCCACCGGAGGCGAAGCGCTCGTGCTCGGGGCCCCGCTCGGGGACCGCGAGACGAGGCGTCAGATCGGATATCTCCCCGAGCTGTTTCGCTTCCAGGCCCTGCTGACCGCCCGGGAGGTGCTCCGCCTTCACTGCCGTCTGCTCGGGCTCCACAAGACGACGTGGGAGGAGGAAGAGCGCCGCGCATTGCAGACCGTCGATCTGATCGAGCGAGGTAACGACCGGGTCGGCACCTTCTCAAAGGGAATGCAGCAGCGACTCGGGCTCGGCGTCGCGCTGCTCGGGAACCCTGCGCTCGTCATCCTCGACGAGCCCACCAGCGCGCTCGACCCCGTCGGACGTCACGACGTGCGCGAGATCATCCGCGGTCTGCGCGAACGCGGGGCCAGCGTGTTCCTGAACACACATCTCCTCGAAGAGGCCGAGCACGTGTGCGACCGCGTCGCGGTCATCGACAAAGGCACGGCCGTGGCCACCGGGAGCCTCGACGAGCTGCTCGGACGCCACAGCAGGGTGAGACTGAAGGTCGGAGATCTTGGCGGGAACTGGTGGAATGGTCTGAGTCACTTCGGTCGGTGGCACCAACAGGACGACTGGCTCGTGGTCGAGGACATCGATCCGTCCCAAATCGCCAGCCTCGTCGAGAAGCTCGTCGCGCTCGGCGGTCAGGTCCACGCCGTGATCCCCGAGCACCAGAGCCTTGAAGCCCGCTTCCTCGAGCTGCTGGCAGAACGATGAACCCCATCCTGACAATCGCGGTGCTCACGATCAGAGAAGCTGTGCGGCGGCGCCTTCTCCTTGCTTTCGTCGCTATCAGCGTGGTCATCGTCGGACTGAGCGCATGGGGCTTTGACCGCCTGAGCCACACGCGCACCCTCACCTCGGGCGAGACGAACCTGGCGGTTCCCGAGGCACTCATCCTGTTCATGTTCATGTTCAGCTTCGTGCTGGCCCTGAGCGCTTCGGCGATCGCTTCCCCGGTGATCTCCTCCGAGGTCGAATCGGGCGTCCTCATGACGATCGTGACCCGTCCCGTCCGCCGGACCGAGGTGCTGATCGGCAAGTGGCTCGGACTCGCAACACTGCTGGCGGGATACGCCGCCGGAGTCTGCGCCCTGGAGTTCGGGGTCGTTCGCCTGGCGAGCGGCTTCGTCGCTCCCAATCCGGTGCTCGTCACGGTGTACCTGTTCGCTGAGGGCGCACTTCTCTTGACCCTGGCGCTGTTCTTGAGCACGCGGATTCCGGTCATCGCCGCGGGCGTGATCGGCGTCGCGGTATTTGGCGCCGGGTGGCTGGCCGGAGTCGTGGGCTCATTAGGAGCGGCACTCAACATCGCCGCGCTGCGCACGGTTGGGCAGGTGGGACGCTTGCTACTGCCGACCGACGGGCTCTGGCACGCCGCGATCTACTACCTTCAGCCGCCGGGGCTCATTGGCCAGCACCTGGCCGCAGGCGGGCGGCAAGACCCGTTCTATGCCCCGGGAGCGCCCTCCTGGACGTACCTGCTGTGGGTGGCGTGCTGGTTCCTCATCGTGCTGAGCGCAGCGGTGGCGAGCTTCGATCGTCGCGAACTGTGACGATCGATCCGAGTGGTCTTGACGCGGTGCGTAGTCACAGGGGACGACTCCGGGCCCGCGGGCACGCCAGGTCGCTCGATCAGCTCAGGATCTCTGAGTCGTGCGCACGGAAGATCGCCGGGTAATCCCCGGCTCCGGGCTGGTGAAGCGCCTCGACGAGGGCCAGGATCTTCGGCGTCGTTACCAGCAGATATCTGGCGGGCTGGCCGCGCCTAGCGTTGCCATAGCTG
>JBAQGP010000799.1:0-6304 GCA_049287845.1 Solirubrobacteraceae bacterium
GGAGCGGCGCCGCGAAGGCGGCGGCCGCCGCGCGGCGCCGGCGCTGCTGGCCGAGATACCAGGCGACGAGCACGGGGACGACGACGAGGCCGAGGAGGACAAGCGGGGAGGAAAAGCTCACGGATACGGGGAGGGCGGCGCCGCCAGCGTCGCGACGACCTGGAAGATGGCCCCGCCGTTGTTGACCTCCAACGTCACCTTGTCCCCTGAGTGCAGGCCCTTGATCGCGTCGGCGATGTTGCCGGTCGAGCCGACCGGGCGGTTGTTGATGAGCAACAACGCGTCGCCGGGCTCCAGTCCGGCCAGGTCGCCGTTGCTGTTGGGCCGCACCGTCTCGACCACGGGGACACCTGGTGCCGCGGTCACGATCTCCATCCCCAGCCACATGATGGGCCGTGGATTACCGGTGACCCGGGGTGCCGGGAGGGGACGCAGGGCGGAGGTGGTGCCCTGGTGGGCGGGCTGAGAGGAGCCGAACAGCTTGCTCACGCCGAACGCGGCCGTGGCGATCACGAGGGCACCGATCGCCACGGGCAGCACCCACGGACGGACCGAGCGGCGGGGGCGGCGAGGATGCGACACCCGCCCGGCCTCGGGTGGCGGGACGACGGGCTCGGGCGCAGGACGGGGCTCCCGAACGCGCTTGGCCGACGCCTCATCGGACTCGTTTTCCCAGTCTCCCGACCAGAGATGCTTCGGTCCACTCATATGACGCATGTCAAGGTAGGAGACATTCGTGAGAGCTCCTTAAGAGGTGTTGCGCCATTGCGGCGGTTGCTTCGCTCCCGGGGATCATGGAGCATGCGGGCCGATGATCGTTCACCCCCTGGACCCACTGGGACCTGACGAGATCCGCCAGGCCGCGGGGATCCTTCGCCGCGACCGCGGGGTGGGCGAGGGCTGGCGCTTTGCCTCCATCGAGCTGCGCGAACCGTCCAAGGCGGCCGTGCGGGGGTGGCGGCCCGGCCACGGGTGCGAGCGCGTGGCGCGCGTCGTGTGCTGGAACCGCGAGGACGGTAAGGCCTATAAGGCGCTGGTCTCTCTCACCTCGGATGCCGTGGTGAGCTGGGCCCACGAGCCCGACGGGCAGCCGAACATGACCGTCGATGAGGTGCACGAGTGTGATGTGGCGATGCGGCGCGAGCCGCAGGTGATCGCGGCGCTGGCGCGCCGGGGGATCACCGACATGGACCGGGTGCTGGTGGAGGCCTGGGCCTACGGGGCGCACCTGCTGCCCGAGCCGTACACGGACCGCCGCCTGGGCTGGGCCGACGTCTGGTACCGGTCGCAAGAGGGTTCCAACCCCTACGCCAACCCGGTGACCGGGCTGCACCTCGTCGTGGACCTCAACACGATGGAGCTGCTGGAGGTCGAGGACGCCGGGGCCATCGAGGAGCCGGCGACGATGGGCGAGTACATCCCTCGCCTGGTTTCAGGCCAGCAGCTGCGCCCCGATCTCAAGCCGCTGCACATCAGCCAGCCCGACGGACCCTCGTTCAGGCTCGAGGGCAACCTGCTGTGCTGGCAGCGCTGGTCGATGCGGGTCGGCTTCAACTACCGCGAAGGTCTGGTGCTCCACACCGTCGGCTACGAGGATGGCGGGCGCGTGCGCTCGGTGGCTCACCGGCTGTCCTTCGCCGAGATGGTGGTCCCCTACCGCGACCCCACCTCCGAGCACTACCGCCGCACGGCCTTTGACATCGGTGAGTGGGGGCTGGGCTTCATGACGACGTCGCTGGAGCTGGGCTGTGACTGCCTGGGCGAGATCGCCTATCTCGACGCGGTGCTGCACGACACCGCCGGCGAGCCGTACACGATCGCCAACGCGGTCTGCATCCATGAGGAGGACGACGGGGTGCTGTGGAAGCACGTCGATGAGGCCACCGGGGCCGAGACCCGGCGCATGCGCCGGCTCGTCGTGTCCTTCCACGTGACCGTCGGCAACTACGAGTATCTCGTCTACTGGCGCTTTCACCAGGACGGGACGATCCAGGCGGAGGTGCGGGCCACCGGGATCATGGTCACCACCCACTTCGCGCAGGGGCGCCAGCCGCCGTACGGGACGCTGGTCGACGAGCGCACCTACGCTCCGTTTCACCAGCATTTCCTGGTGGCACGCCTGGACCTCGACGTCGACGGGGACGCCAACACGGTCGTGTGCTCACAGTCAGAGGCCCTGCCCGTGGGGCCCGACAACCCCTACGGGGTCGCGCTGGTCCAGCACGACACGGCACTGCGCACCGAATCGGAGGGCATGCAGGACTACGACTGGTCGGTGCAGCGCGCCTGGAAGGTGATCAATTCGGATGTGCGCAACCGGCTGGGCGGACCCGTGGGCTACAAGCTCGTGCCGGGGGATTGCCTTCCGGCCATGCTCTCCCCCGACTCACCCGTCCTGCGGCGCGCGCAGGTCCTGGCCCACACCCTGTGGGTGACCCCGTTTGACGAGGACGAGCGCTGGCCCTGCGGCGAGTTCGTCGTTCAGAGCCGCGAGGATCGCGGCCTGCCGGTGTGGACGGCAGCCAACCGGTCCATCGAGGACACCGACGTGGTCCTCTGGTACGTGTTCGGCATCCACCACATCACCCGCCCCGAGGAATGGCCGGTCATGCCGGTGGATACCGTCTCCTTCTGGCTCAAGCCGGTGGGGTTCTTTGACCGCAACCCGGCCCTGGACGTGCCGCCCAGCCACTGAGGCCCTGTCGAGGCCACGGGAAGGGGTCGGGGCGGATAGTGAAGGAAATAGCTGCAAAATCCGCCACAGCTCCGCCACGCGCTACTCGGGGGCGGGCAGCGCGACCCTCTCGTCGCCGAAGACGGCCGATACACCGTCGAGGTGGCCCCCCAGCGCGGCCACGAACGACTCGATCGCCCCGAGGTACAGGTCCCTGGTACCGAGTGACCCCGGCTCCGGGGGCTCGCACGCATCGAGCGCGGCGTCGATCTCGGCGTCGGTCACGCCGGCGCGACTGCGCGAGGCGGCGATGCGGTTCTGGGCCTCGATGATGCGCGCGTAGGCGGCGACCCGCGCCTCATCGATCGGCAGCTCGTCGCGGATCACCTTCCATGACTTGGCGGCTCTCGGCGCCATGTGGGTCCCCCCTTTCCGTTGCCTTGCAGGTATTGGTCGTAGAGCCTGTCAGCACGCGGGATGTTCTGCCGGTACCAGTCGTTCCAGGCGCCGCGCTTGTCGCCGCCGAGCAGCATCAACGGTCCACCTCGGTCAAACACGAACAGGACGCGGATCGACCCGGTACGCAGCTCCTTCATGTTGTGGTGGCGCGAGCCCTTGATGCGGTCCACCAGCGGCCTCCCCAGCGTCGGGCCGCGCGCATGGACGGCGTCCATCGCCGCGGTCACGCGGGTGGCCTTCTCCGGATCGAGGCCCTTCACCCACGCCTCGGCGTCTGCCGTCAGCCTCAGCTCTCGTTTTCTCTCCACATAACTAGAGAGCCTCCAGCCACCCGGTTTTCACCCCCCCGCGCCGACCAACACCTCCGCGGAGCTGCCATCCACGATCGACTCGCCGCTCACCGGATCAAAGAAATGCATCTCGCCCACGTCGACGGCGAAGCGGGCTCGGTCGCCGGGACGGACACGGACCCGGGGCGGGACACGCGCGACGCCCTGTCCTCCGGAGACGAGCTCCTCCTCGTCGGCCTCGCGACGACGACCTGGCGGCCGGCGTAGCGGACCAGCGACGGCCGC
This sequence comes from Solirubrobacteraceae bacterium, assembly GCA_049287845.1. GTDB lineage: Bacteria > Actinomycetota > Thermoleophilia > Solirubrobacterales > Solirubrobacteraceae > Palsa-465. The sequence goes on from JBAQGP010000799.1 coordinate 3,709, forward strand.
GCCGTCCGGCCGGCCGGCGGCAGCACGAGACGCTGGGAGCCCAGACGGACCGCGACGGCGCGCTCCTCGAGCGTCCCCTCGTAGAGGTTCATCGCCGGTGACCGATGAACGCGCCCACGAACATGCTGACCGGGCGCTCGTAAACCGACCGGGGCTCGTCGCATTGCAGGACGACGCCGTCGCGCATCACCGCCACGCGGTCCCCATCGTCATCGCCTCGACCTGGTCGTGGGTGACGTAGACGGTGGCGACTCCGAGGTGGCGCTGGATGCGGCCGATCTCGGTGCGCATCTGCACCCGCAGCTTGGCGTCGAGGTTGGACAGCGGCTCGTCCATGAGGAAGGGGCCCAGCTCGTTGATGATCGCCGGGCCTGGAGACGATCACCTCGGGGGTCGGCGACGGTGAGGTTCACCTTGTCGACCGCCTAAAACCGTTGGGTAGACGTTGCTGACGTCCTCGAGGGTGATCGTGGCCATCGCCCCTCCCTTATCCGGGGCGCGTGGGGTCCGCCGGGCGGCCCGGCACGGTGGCGCCGGCCGCCAGCGTCTGGGCCAGCCAGGTGGCCTGCCGGGCCTTGTGGAAGGCCTCGCCGCCCTCGTGGTCGTTGTAGGGGTAGGTGACGATCTCCTTGGGGCCGCCGTAGGCGTTGTAGGCGGCGTACACCGTCGACGGCGGGCACGTCTCGTCCATCAGGGCCACGCTGAACAGGGCCGGGGCGCTCGCGCGCCGGGCGAGCACCGCCCCGTCGAAGTACGCGAGGGTCGCGAAGGCGGCGTCCTCGTGGTCGCGGTGCGCCGCCAGATAGCGCACGATCTCCAGGTAGGGGTTGGTCAGGGCGACCTGGCTGGAGCGTCGAAAGTCGCACAGGAACGGCACGTCGGGCATCACCGCGCGCACGCCGTCGGCCAGCGCCGCGACCGCCAGTGACAATCCTCCGCCCTGCGACGCGCCGGTGACCACGATCGCCTGCGCGTCGACCTCGTCGACCGTGCCCATGAACTCGACCGCACGCACGGCGTCCGCGTAGACCCGCCGGTAGTAGTAGTCGTGGGGATCGGTGAGGCCACGGGTCATGTATCCGGGCTGGGCGGGCGCTGAGCCGGCCGGGTCGGGAGTGTCCCCCGTCGACCAGCCGCTCCCCTGTCCGCGGGTGTCCATGACCAGGTGCGCATAGCCCGCGGCCGCCCAGAAGACGTCCTCGAACACGAGCCCGCGCCCGCCGCCGTAGCCCTGGTACTGGATGACCGCGGGCAGCGGGTCGTCGCCGGACACGCGACCGGCGGGCAGATGCAGCCATCCGCGGATGGGGTCACCGCCGAAGCCCCGCCACGACACGTCGTAGCTCTGCACCACGGTGAGCGGCGAGGCCGCCGGCACCAGCACCGGATCCAGCGGATGCGAACGGGTCTCGGCGAGCGTCTGCCCCCAGAAGGCCTGGAGGTCGTCGGGCGCTGTGAGAACTGGGTCATAGCCGACCAGCTCGTGGCCGGAAAGGTCGAAGTGCGGCATGGCGGCTCCTACCGGGGTATCGGGCGCATCAGCGCGGTGGCTCGATGATCACGTCCGGCGTGCGCCGGCGGTCATAGCCGACGACCCGCCGGGCGCCCACGAGACGCAGCGCCAACCTAGCGTGCACGTCCGCACTGGAGCGGCCCACCCGCAGCTCGACGTCGCCGGGCTCGACGATCCGCTCGCCGGCCCGTCCGGTGAAGGAGGTGAGATCGGCGTGCAGGCGGATCCGCGCCCGCCGCCGCTCTCGGGGACCCAGCTCGACTCGGGCAAAGCCGATCAGCGCGACCATGGGGCGTACCACCTCGGCCACCGGGTCGTGCAGGTAGACCTGGATGACCTCGCTGGTGGCGCGCTCGGCGGGATTGTGCAGGGTCACCTCCACCTCGCAGACGCCGTCGGTCGCCCAGCGGTCACCGCGCACCAGCTTGGCCGCCTCCCACCGGACCGGGGCATAGGACAACCCATGCCCAAAGGCCCACACCGGATCAGGATCGAGGTTCGACACGCCGCTCGACGCGCCCAGCTTGGCCGCCAGGTAGGTGCCGGGCTGATTGCCGTCGGCATTCGGGAAGCTCACCGGCAGCCGGGCCGATGGGTTCGCTCGCCCGCTCAACACGTCGGCGAGCGCCGGGCCGCCCTCCTCTCCCGGAAAGAACGCGCAGATCGCGCCCGCCAGACGGTCCACCTGGCGCGACAGGTCATACGGGCGTCCGACCAGGAGCACGACCACGGTCGGCGTGCCGGTGGCCAGCACCGCCTCCAGCAGCTCCTCCTGGCGCCCGGGCAGCCGCAGATCGGCCGCGTCACACCCCTCGCCGGAGGTGCCGCGACCGAACAGGCCGGCCTCGTCGCCCAGCGCGAGCACGCACACGTCGGCTTTCGCCGCGACCTCCGCGGCGGCCCGCAGACCGTCGTCGTCGCCGCCGAGCACCGGACACCCCTGCGCGTGCTGCACGCGGTAGGCCGCCCGGTCATCGCGAAGGGCCTCAAGCAGCGAGCTGACCTCGAGCCCCATCGAGACCTCGGGGTGATGCACGCCCACGTGGCGCGGGAACGAGTAGCACCCGAAGAAGGCGGCGCGGG
>JBAQGP010000800.1:0-2279 GCA_049287845.1 Solirubrobacteraceae bacterium
GAGCTGGACGTCCCGGAATTCATGCCGCGGCGCTGACGGCCGGATCGCGGCGCGTGGCCGCGGTGAGTCCACTGCGCACCCAGCTTGGCGTCGTCGCAGCCGGCCACCCCGTCAGCGCGAGGACGGGCGCCGACGCCCTGCTCGCCGGTGGCAACGCCGTCGACGCGGCGCTGGGCGCGATGCTGGCGTCGTTTGCCTGCGAGCCGCTCCTCACCGGGCTGGGCGCGGGGGGCTACATGCTCGTGGTGGCCCCGGACCAGGCGCCGACCCTGCTCGACTTCTTCGTCGAAGCGCCCGGCCGCGGGCCCGCGCCGGGCGAGCGCTCAGAGCTCATCCCCGTCCCGGTCTCGTTTGGCGAGGCGGTGCAGATGTTCCACGTCGGAGCGGCCTCGGTGGGCACGTTCGGGATGCCCGCCGGCGTCTGCGAGGCGGCCCGCCGCTTCGCGCGCTTCCCCCTGGATCGGCTGGTGGCGCCGGCCGCCAAGCTCGCCCGCGAGGGCGTGCCGCTGAACCCCCAGCAGGCCTACATCGTCGAGATCCTGGGGGCGATCGTCACCTCGACCTCCGAGGCAGCGGCGCTCTTCGCACCCGACGGACGGCTGCTGCGCGCAGGTGAGCGGCTGCGCCAGCCCGAGCTCGGGGACGCGCTGGAGCGGCTGGGGTCCGAGGGCGCGCGGCCGTTCTACGAGGGGGATATCGCCGCGGCGATCGCCGACTGGCTGGCCGAGCGCGGCGGCCTGGTGACCGCGGCGGACCTCAGCGCCTACGAGGTGGTCGACCGCGAGCCGGTGCGCGTCGGCTACCGGGGCCGGGAAGTGCTCACCAACCCGCCGCCTTCGGCCGGGGGGATCCTCATCGCCCGTGCCCTGGCGATGCTGGACGGAGTCGCGGGCCCTCCGTCGGTCGTCCAGGTCATCGACGTGATGGAGAGGACCCAGAACGAGCGCACTCCCGAGTTCCTGGCCGGCCTCGGCGATCCCGAGTTCGTCCAGGAGTTCCTGGCGCGCCCGGTGGGGCGGCTGGGCTCGACGACCCATATCGCCGCGCTTGACCGCGAGGGCTGGGCGTGCTCGGTCACCTGCTCCAACGGCTCGGCCTCCGGCGTCATCGTGCCCGGCACCGGTGTACACCTCAACAACATGCTCGGCGAGCAGGACCTCAATCCCCTCGGCTTCCATCATCATCCGCCAGGCCGGCGGATGCCGAGCATGATGTCTCCGACGATCGTCCTGCGCGACGGCGGAGCCCAGCTGGCCGTCGGCAGCGCCGGCTCGGCCCGGATCCGCTCGGCGGTGCTGCAGACGATCATCCGCACGATCGACGACGGACTCGAGGCCCAGGACGCGATCGACGCGCCACGGGTGCACTTCGAGGACGGCATGGTCTACACCGAGCCCGGGGTCGATATCGCGGCGCTCGAGGACGCCGGGCGCGCCGTGAGCCCGTTTCGCGACCGCAACCTGTTCTTCGGCGGGGCTCAGGCCGTGGCGCTCGATGCCACCGGTCGCTTCTCGGGCGGCGGCGATCCGCGACGGGGTGGCGCCGCGATCGTCGTCGAGGCTGTGTGATGCGACGGGCGGTGGCGGGCGCGGCCGCGGCGGCCGCGGCCGCCGTCCTGTTGACCGGGTGCTTCGACGTCCAGTCGGCCGACCTGTTCCTGCTCACGCGCACCGGGCAGGGATCGACCCTCACCCTGCTCGTCAACGACGGCGGCACGGTTCGCTGCGACGGCGGCAAGGCCAAACCCGTCTCGGACACGACCCTAATCACGGCCCGCGACCTGTCGGAGAACCTCGCCACCGACGCCCAGAACATGCTCACGATCCCCGATACGCCGGGGTCCGTCTACTACTTCCGGATCCGTCTGCAGCAGGGGACCGTCTCGTTCCCCGACCGGGCCGCCGCGAGCCGCAAGGTCCTGGGCCAGGCCGAGCTCTTCGCCGCCCAGACGGCCCAGCAGGACTGCGGCCTGACCGGCTGAGCGCGGGCGGTGGGGTGCTGGCACGACGTGAGAATGCGCTTAAGCGAATGCAGGGAGCAGGGTGCCGCGTTATCTCGGTGGCTAGCCTACGGGGCCGGGTTCGCAACTACGTCGGCGGTCCGCGGCGTCCGGACGCGCCTGACGGGCGGCAGCGAACCCGCCGGGACCACCAGTACGACTCGGTTCGCCGCCACCCGTCATCCACGCCCAGCCACTCGCCAACCGTCCACGTACTTACGAAACCGACCACTTAGCCGCTCGCTTTGCTCTCCTTCGCCGTCGCACATCTGATCAGCAC
>JBAQGP010000801.1:0-3058 GCA_049287845.1 Solirubrobacteraceae bacterium
CTGGTCCCGAACGCCGGGCACTGCATCGACTTCCACCTGGCGGCCAAGGCGTTCCAGCTCGAGCAGCTGGCGTTCGCCCTCGAAGCCGTCCTGCAGGCCCAGCGCCCCGCCGATGCCCCCGTAGAGGCGACGGCCGTACCGAGCTGACCTTCATGGATTCGCACGAGGGCAGGACCGTAGTCATCACGGGCGCAGGAAGGGGCTTCGGTCGCGCGACCGCGGCCGAGCTCGCCCGGCGCGGCGCGGACATCGTGGTCGTCGACCTGCTGCCCGCGGACGAGACGGTGCGCGAGGTGCAGGCGCTCGGCCGCCGGGCGGTCGCCTACCAGGCCGACGTGTCCGACCCGGACCAGGTCGCTGACCTGGCCGGCCGGCTGACCAAGCTCACCGGCGGTCGACGTGCTCGTCAACAACGCGGGGATCTTTCCCTTCGAGAACCTGTGGGACCTCACGTTCGACCGATTCAGGGAGATCCAGCGGATCAACCTGGACTCGCAGTTCCTCATGACCAAGGCCGTCATCGGCGGGATGCGGGACCGGAGCTGGGGCCGCATCGTCAACCTCGCGTCGAACTCGCTCGGCCTCGCGGTCCCCGACATGGTCCCTTACATGGCCAGCAAAGGAGCCGTCATCGGGATGACCCGCGCGCTCGCGACCGATCTCGCCCCGTACGGCATCACCGTCAACTGCGTCGCGCCCACCGCCTCCCGGACGCCGGGCGGCAGTTCGTTCATCGGCGATGAGGTGCTCGAGCAGGTCGCTCAGCTGCAGGCGGTCAAGCGCGTCGGGGTCGCCGGCGACATCGTCGGCGTCATGGCCTTCCTCACCAGCGATGACAGCGCCTTCATGACCGGCCAGACGGTGGTGGCGGACGGCGGCCTGTGGCGGGTCTGACCCGCTGGTTCCCTTCGGGTCGATCCGGCTGGGGCCTAATTAAATAATTAAAGGGCGAAGTTCTGCGTGATCTGCTTGAACTCGAGGAAGTCCTCGATGCTGGCCACGCCACCGAGCCGGCCGACGCCGCTCGACTTGAATCCGCCCTCCTCGAACTCGATCGTGAGGTTCGCCCAGCTGTTGATCGATACCAGACCGGCCTCGAGGCGCCGGGCGACGCGTATCGGCCGGTCGACGTCGCGGCTCCAGATGCAGGCGCTCAGGCCGTAATCGTTGTCGTTCGCGAGAACGACCGCCTCGTCCTCGGTGTCGAACACCTGGACCGTCTGCACCGGCCCGAAGGTCTCCTCCTGCACGATCGGCAGCGAGGAGTCCGTCACGGTCAGCAGCGTGGGGTGGTAGAAGGCGCCGTCCTTGAGGCCGGGTTCCGTGGCCGGTCCGCCGCGGACGATCGCCTTCGCGCCGGAGTCGATCGCCTCCTGCACGGCGGCGTCGACGCGGCGCACCGATGCCATGTCAATCATGGGGCCGATCTCGCTGGCCGGATCGGATGCCGGTCCTGGCTTGACCGCCTGCAGACGCCCGGCCAGCTTCTCGATGAATCGGTCGGCAATCCCGCGCTGGACCAGGATGCGGCTGCCGGTCATGCAGAACTGGCCGGCGAAGACCGTCGAGGAGGCCACCGCGGTGCCGACCGCTAGCTCGATGTCAGCGTCGTCGAACACGAGGTGCGGCGTCTTACCGCCGAGCTCCAGCCCGACCTTCTTAAAGTGCGGGGCGGCCGCCTGCGCGATCATGCGGCCGGTCTTGGTACTGCCCGTGAAACTGATCACGGGGACCTGCTTCGAGCTCACCAGCAGCTGCGCCACCTCGGACCCGGACTCGATCACGACGTTCACGACCCCGGCGGGCAGCTCGGCGATGCCGTTCAGGATCTCGCACATGAGCGCGGCGGTCCGTGCCGCCTGCCCCGGCATCTTCACCACGGCGGTGCAACCCGCAGCCAGCGCGGGGGCCAGGGCTCGGATGCAGAGGTAAGCGGGCGAGTTCCACGGCACGATCAGTCCCGCGACGCCCATCGGCTGGCGGATGGACATCGCCTGCACGCCGGGCAGCGGGTCGGTGACCCGGCCGGCCGGACGCACCGCGAGACCCGCCGCGAACCGCAGCGCTCGCACAATGAAGTGCGCTTCGAAGCCGGCCTCGCCCGCGAGCTTGCCGTTCTCCTGGCACAGCGTGGCGACGACCTCGCCCATCCGGGCCTCGTAGGCGTCGGCCAGGTGGCTGAGCGCGGTCGCGCGGAGCATCGGGTCCAGACGCCACTGCGTGCCGGTGAACGCGAGGGACGCGGCGTCGATCGCCGCCTGCCCGGTTTCCCGGTCGGCGTCCGCGTACGTGCCGATGACCTGGCCGGTCGCCGGATCGATGCTGTCGTGGGTGCGAGCCGATCCGACCCAGGCACCGCCGATCCAGTGCTGCGCGCTCGTACGCTGCTCCGCGGCCGTCTTAGAGTCAGCCGTCTTCGGGTCGGTGGTCAGTTGCTCGGACATCGTCGTCTCTCCCGCCGGTCTTGTTCAGGATGGGGAATGCGGTCAGCCGCCAGTGAGGGCTGGGTCGGTGGTGGCGATACGGAGCAGGCGCTCGGCCGTGCCGTGCGCGATCTTCGCCCGGTTCTCGTCGCTGATCGGCGCCCGCTCGAGGAACCGGGTCGCGGTGCCCATGTCCTCGAATGGGTAGTCGGTGCCGAAGACAATGTGGTCGGCGCCGAGCGCCTGCAGGGCGCAGACGAGCGGCGGGTCGTCGCAGACCCCGGAGGTCGTGATGTAGAGGTTGTGCCGCAGGTACTCGGACGGGTTGCCGCGGGCGAGCTCGATGTCGTGGTGGTGGTGGAAGCCCCAGCGCGAGTCGAGCCGCCAGAGGACGTAGGGCAGAGCTTCCCCCATGTGCCCGACCAGGACCTTGGCCTCGGGGAAGTCGTCGAAGACGCCGCCGAAGACCAGCCGGAGCACATGCGAGGCGGTGTCTGGGCCCCAGCTCCACATCGGGCCGATCAGCTCCGGATGGCCGGAGAGCACGTGCGGGATATCCACCCCGTTGGCTGGATGCAGGAACAGCGGCACGTCCAGACCCTCGGCCCGCTCCCAGACGATGCGAAACGCAGGGT
>JBAQGP010000802.1:0-4238 GCA_049287845.1 Solirubrobacteraceae bacterium
CCCCGCGACCGGCCCGGTCGCCGTGTGGGACGGCTCCTCGGCCACCGCCGCTCAGGCAGTCTCGTCGAAGTCAGACATCTCGTAAACCTGACGGACCTCGATGACGTCACCGTCGTTGGCGGGGCAGCGGCTCGCCCACTCCACCGCCTCCTCCTTGGAGCGCGCCTGGATGAGCCAGTAGCCGCCGATCAGCTCCTTGGACTCGGTGAACGGGCCGTCGGTGACCGACGGCTTGCCGCCGGAGAAGGACACGCGCGCGCCCTTGGCGGTGGGCTGCAGCCCCTCGAGGGTGAGCAGCACCCCGGCCTTGTTCAGCTCGTCGTTGAACTTGGACATCGTCGCGATGTCCTCGGCGTTCGGCGTCCAGTTCTCCTCGGAGACGTTGGGGATCATGATCATCATGAAGCGCATCGATGCAGCTCCTTGTGGAAAGGGTGGTTGTCGTCAGACCACGGCGCCCACGGTAATGGACCTCCACCAATGGACTGTTAACACGACGACGATCGAGCGTTCTCAATTTCGACACGCGAGCGAACTAGTCTCTTTTCTGATGGCATACACGACCGCTGAAGGCCGAGAACAGGTTCTGAGTGACCTCGCGGTCGCGATCGACCAGATCGCGGACGCCATCGCCTGTTTGGGCGAGGCGTACGAGCAGCTCGACGACCAGCACGCCGACGCCCTGGAGGAGCAGCTCTTCCGTCCGGTCCAGTCGGCCTATGGCCGCGCCCAGCGCACCTACGCGGAGTTCGCCAGCCGCTCCCAGCTACGCGCCCGCACGTTCAGCGCCCACTCACCGGGGGCGCAGTCCCAGAGCGTGCGCGACCTGATCGAGCGCGCCGCAGACGCCGCCTACGACGCCGACCAGTCGATCGCGGAGCTGCAGGACTCGATGCTGCCGGTGGAGGTGGGGGACCCTGAGCTGCGCGCCGGGCTCTCCCAGGTCCGGGAGACGCTGTCGGCGGTGCCGGCGCGGGCCCGCGGCCTCGTGCGCACCGTCGGGCGATAGCGCGGCCTCGTGCGCACCGGCGGCCGCTAGGGCGCGTCGCACCGCCCGTGGTGCAGGCCACCCCGGGTAGCGGCGCGGCTCCCCACCCGAAGTAGTAGGTTGCCCGCCCATGAGGAGGAGGACCTGGCTGCTGGGGGCCATCGCCGCGCTCGTCGCCGGCCTGGTGTCCACCGCGGCCGCACAGGCGAAGGCCCGCGCTCCGGTCGCCCACGGCAGCGTGCAGCAGATCTACGCCACCGGCCTGGAGCCGCACGCCAACGTGTCGGTGCTCAACCAGCGCGGACGCACCGTGGTCACCCAGACGGCCGACGCGCAGGGCGGCATCGTGTTCCGCAACCTGACTCCCGGTGCGGGGTACCGCCTGCGCGTGGGCGGCACGCGCTCGGCTGCGGTCACGGTGATGGCCGACCGTTCGGCCCCGCCCCGCACCAGGTCCTACGGGCAGAAGCTGCCTGACGGCGGCTACGGCTATCTGCGTACCCGCGACGGGACGAGCTTGGCCATCGACGTGCGCCTGCCCGGGCCGGCGTCCGGCGCCCCGTACCCGACCCTCGTCGAGTACGCCGGCTACGGCTACGCCGATCCCAAGGGGGCGGAGAGCGGCATCAGCGCCATCGCCAACCTCCTCGGATTCGCGGTCGTCGACGTCAACATGCGCGGGACGGGATGCTCGGGCGGGTCGTTCAACTACTTCGAGCCGCTCCAGGGACTCGACGGCTACGACGTCATCGAGACGGTGGCGCGCCAGCCCTGGGTGCTCGGCCACCGCGTCGGGATGCTGGGCATCTCCTACGGCGGCATCAGCCAGCTGTTCGTCGGCGCCACCGACCCGCCGCACCTGGCCGCGATCACGCCGCTCTCGGTCATCGACAACACCGCCACCACGCTGTACCCGGGCGGGCTGCTCAATACCGGCTTTGCGCTGGGCTGGAGCAAGGAGCGCGACCACGACGCGCTGCCGGCCTCGCGAACCGGCGGCGAACCGTGGGCGTTCGAGCGCATCCAGCATGGCGATCAGACATGCAAGGCCAACCAGGTGCTGCACGGGGAGTCGCCAAGCCAGGTGGCGATGGTCCGCGCCAACAACTACTTCGTGCCCTCGGTGGCCAACCCGCTGGCGCCGGTCACGTTCGTTCACAGGATCCATGTCCCGGTCTATCTCGCGTGCCAGTTCACCGACGAGCAGACCGGTGGGCACTGCGCCGACCTGGCACAGCACTTCAGCGGGACCGCGCGCAAGTGGTTCACGTTCACCAACGGGGCGCACATCGACTCGCTGGACCCGCAGACGTTCAACCGATGGTTCGACTTCCTGGATCTGTACGTGGCCCACCGCCAGCCGCAGCTCTCGGACTCGGTCAGGGCCCTGGCCCCTACGGTGTTCTCCGCCCTCATGGGGATCAGCGACGTCACGCTGCCGCCCGACCCGATCCAGGCCCAGCCGAGCTACGGCGCCGCTCTGGCCGCCTTCCAGGCGCTGAAGCCCGTCCGCGTGTTGTTCGACAACGGCGCTGGGAGCGCCACTCCGGGCGCGCCCTACCCGGGGTTTGAGCAGTCGTTCTCGAGCTTCCCGATCCCCGGCACGCAGGTGCGGTCGTGGTACCTGGGCAGCGCCGGCACGCTGGCCTCGGGCAAAGCGGGCTCCGCCTCCAGCGACGAGTTCGCGTGGAAGCCCGGGGCCCGCTCATCCACGAGCTTCACCGGCAATGACGGCGGCGGCCCGGGCGGCCTGTGGAACACCACGCCCGAGTATCACTGGCAGGTCAACCCCGCCGGCACCGCCGCCTCATACCTGAGCGCGCCGCTGAGCGCCGACACCGTGGTGATCGGGGGAGGGGCGGTCCAGCTGTGGATCAAGGCCTCGACGCCCAGCGTGGACCTCCAGGCCACCATCTCCGAGGTTCGCCCTGACGGCAAGGAGACGTTCGTGCAGGATGGCTGGGTCCGCGCCTCCGAGCGCAAGCTCGACGCTGTCCAGAGCACGCTGCTGGAACCGGTGCTGAGCCTGCGCCGGGCAGACGCGGCCCGGCTGCCGGCCGGCCGCTACACCGAGGTCACTGTGCCCCTCTACTACGAGGGCCACGCGTATCGGAGCGGGTCGAGGATCCGCGTCACGATCGCGGCGCCCGGCGGCGATCAGCCGGTGTGGGCCTTCTCCGAGCTTGATCCGCAGGGGACTGCCAAGGTGTTTATCGCCCACTCGGCGAAGTTCCCCTCCCGCCTGGTCCTTCCGGTGGTGCCGGGCGTGAGCGTCCCCACCGGCCTGCCGCCCTGCCCCGGCCTGCGTGGCGAGCCGTGCCGCGCCTACGAGGCCTCCACCAACCGCGTCGTCGGGCGGTAGACCGGGATCGCGCATCGGTCAGGAACCCAGACCGTTAGGTCCATCTGAAGTCAGCCTTAGGTGACGTCGCGCCGAAACTCGGTAGCATCGCCACGACGCCATGGGCCCCGACACCACGACAGCGGTTGCCGCGCCCCCGCCCCCTGATGCCCCGGGCATCTCCGCTCGAGTCCCTGACGTACTCCCCGGCGGGCCCGGCGGTGAGGTGCGCGCCGTCAAGATGCCACTGGTCGACCGGGTGGCCAGCGCGGTCGTCACCGGCGCTCCGCCGATCCTCGTCCTGCTGGGCATGTGGCTCGGCTGGAACCATGGTCTGCTCGTCTGGCAGGACCTGCTCGTGCTGGCGATCTTCTACATGGTCATCGGATCGGGCATCACGGTCGGCTTCCATCGCCTGCTGACGCACCGCAGCTTCAAGACCAGCCGGTTCGTGCGCGCCGTGTTCGCCGCGCTCGGCTCGGCCGCGGCCGAGGGGCCGGTCATCGACTGGGTCGCCACTCATCGCAAGCATCACCAGTTCTCCGACGAGCACGGCGATCCGCACAGCCCGCACCTGGATCACCGTGATGGCTGGCGCGGGCAGGTCTGGGGCCTCGTCCACGCCCATATCGGTTGGGTGTTCTCCGACATGGAGGTGGCCGACGAGACGCGCTACGCCAAGGACCTGCTGGCCGACCCGTGGATCCGGTTCGTCGATCGCACCTTCGTGTTGTGGGTGCTGGCAGGTCTGGCCGCGGCCTTCGGACTCGGCGTGGCCCTCACCGGCACCGTCACCGGCGGCCTCACGGCGCTGCTCTGGGGCGGTGCGGCTCGGATCTTCTTCATGCATCACGCCACGTTCAGCATCAACTCGGTCTGCCACTACTTCGGTAAGGCGGACTACAACAC
>JBAQGP010000803.1:0-1723 GCA_049287845.1 Solirubrobacteraceae bacterium
GATCTGCGCCCCTCCGGAGAAGATCGCCACCGACATGACGACCGGCGCGATCGCTCCCATCACGGGCCTGGCCAGCACCCCGAACGACACGCCGAGCGCAAGAGTCGGCAGCGCGAACGGCAAACCGGCGCTCAGTCCTGCGCGGAGCTCGCTCGGCGCAGCGTGCGATGCGGCCATGACCGTCACTTATAACAGGCTTAGACTATTTTGGTCGTTAGACTTGTTCGCGATGGCACCGCTCTCACACAGCTTTGAACTGGTGGCCGGCGATCTCGTCCTCGACCTCGTGAACACCGTCTCCTGGCGCGGAGACCCTGAGCGCCGCATCGAGCGGATCCCAACCTTCGAGTGCCTGGTGCGCTGGTCCTCACGCGCGGGACTCCTGCAGGACCCCGCAGCGCGGCAGCTCATGCGCTCCGCCGCAATCGACGCCGCCGGGGCCGAGCGTTCCGCCCGCCGGGTCCGCGGCCTGCGCGAGGACCTTCACCTGATCATCGCTTCGCACCTCGAAGGCACCGCCCTGCCGCCGGGAGCGCTGAACCGGCTACGGCTCCGTTATCGTGAGGCGCTGCAAGACACGTCGCCCTCCACGCTGCCGCTCACCTGGGAGATCTCGCCGGACTCCCCCGCAGCGCTGGCGCACTCGCTCGCGCTCCGCGCCATGCGGCTGCTGGGATCCGATGACGTCAACCGGATCGGTCGTTGCGCTGACGATGCCTGCCAGTGGGTCTTCATCGACCACAGCCGCAACCACAGCCGCCGCTGGTGCAGCTCAACTGACTGCGGGAACCGCGACCGCGCGGCCCGGCACTACGCACGCCAAACGCGCAGATCGAGAAAGAGGGAGTCCTGACACCTGGTCGCCCACACCGGGCGCTCGGGCTTGGGACCGACCTCGTTTCATCTGGGGCTCGTCGAGGGCGACGTGATCACCCGAGGGCGTCCCGCGCGGGAACCGCGCGAAGCTGATCCCTGGCTTCCGGTGCGACACCGGTGCCCGGCGTCCTCACCTGTTTGCACGCTGGCGCAGGAGGTAGATGTCGTCACCGATGAGGTCAGGTCCGCGGCGCTCTCACAACCCTCCCTGCGATGCCTGACCGCACCCCCGAGGAGATCTGGGGGGAGGGCCTGGACGAAGGACAGCGCCGGCTGGAGCGTAACCTTCCGGCGCTGGCGGCGACGGGCTTCGCCGGTGGAGCCGATGTCATGTTCGGGATCTTGGCGATGGCCGTGGCCAGCGGCTCGCTGGCCCTGGTGCTCCCCGGGCCGACGGCCCACGTGGTCGCGTCACTGGTGTTCGGGTTGGGGTTTGCGTTTATCACCATCGGTCGGGCCGAGCTGTTCACGGAGAACTTCCTGATCCCGGTGGGGGCGGTGGTGGCCCGCCGGGCACCAGCTCGTGACCTTCTCCGGATGTGGGTCGTCACGCTGGTGCTGAACTTCGCCGGTCTGGCGGTGGTCGGCGCGCTCGCCGCGATCGAGCACGTCCTTCCGACGGGGTCACTTCACTCCGTGGGCATCGTCGCGAACACGCTGAGCGACCGATCGTTCATAACCTCCCTGGCCAGTGCGATCTTGGGCGGCGTCGTGATGACGATGTTCACGTGGATCACGACGGCTGCGGAGGGCGCGACCGCCCGGATCGTCGCCGCGATGCTGATCGGCTTCCTGCTGGCCGCTCCAGTCCTGAACCACGCCGTCGTTGGGTTCGGCGAGATGTTCC
>JBAQGP010000804.1:0-1905 GCA_049287845.1 Solirubrobacteraceae bacterium
CTGGCCGCCAAGCGCCGCCGCCCCGCGGGCGTCCGGCGCGCCGCCGCGTAGCAGTGACGAACCTCGGGTCCTGACTCTCTAAGAAAACGCTGATCAACCGGGCACACCCCGGTCACCCGCGCCGCCCGGCGCGGCCATAGAACACGGCAACCCGATTTCTTGACCTGAGAAGGGAGCCGTGAGTTGTCCAGACGTTCGAGGCTCGCCGGCGGCGCCATCGCCGCAGCGGCGGTGGCGGCCATCGCGCTGCCGGTTGCCGCCAGCTCGGCCCAGTCCACCGCCCCCGACCATGGTGACCGCCATGGTCACCACGACGGCGATGGCCGCGACCATCATGGTCACGGCGCCATCCGGCACGTGCTGCTGATCTCCGTCGACGGCCTGCATCAGTCCGACCTGCGCTGGTTCATCCGCCACCACCCCGATTCGACCCTGGCGGCGCTGGCCGCACGCGGCGCCGAGTATGCCCACGCCCAGACACCGGTCCCATCTGACTCTGACCCCGGTATGACCGCCCAGATGACGGGCGGCGACCCGCGCACCACCGGCGTCTACTACGACGTGGAGTACAACCACGCCCTGCTCGAGGCGGGGACCACGTCCTGCCGCGGCCAGGCCACGGGCGCCGACGTCATCTACGACTCGCCCGACGACATCGACGACACCAGGCTCGACGCCGGCCAGGGCCTCTCCGGGCTGCCGGGGACCATCCTCCAGATGACCCAGACGCCGCAGGATCTGCTCAACCCGGCCACGTTTCCGGTGGACCCGCAGACCTGTCAGCCGATCTCGCCCAGCTCGTACCTGAAGGTCAACACGATCTTCAACGTCGCCCACGACAACGGCCTGCTCACGGCATGGTCGGACAAGCATCCGGTCTACACCTCCTTCAACGGCCCAGAGGGCAACGGGATCACCGACTCCTTCGACCCTGAGATCGACTCGACGGCGCTCATGCCCGACGGCACGCCCTACCCGGGCGATATCTCGTGGACGGGGGACAACGCCGCCACCATGCAGTACGACTCCTACAAGGTCGGGGCCGTCCTGAACTGGATCGACGGCTACAACCACAGCCGCACCCAGAGGGTCGGGGTGCCGGCGCTCTTCGGCATGAACTTCCAGACGGTGTCCACCGCCGAGAAGCTGCCGACCTCGGACGGCCTGACCGGCGGCGACGTCCCGGGCACCAACGTTCCCGGCCCGCTGCTGCAGCGCGCGCTGACCTACGTCGACCAGCAGCTCGGGCTGATGGTCGGGGAGCTGCGCACCCAGGGCCTGCTCGACCAGACGGCGATCATCGTCTCTGCGAAGCACGGCCAGTCCCCGCAGGACCCCAACGACCTGACCCGGATCGACGACGGACCGATCATCGACGGCATCAACGCCGCCTGGCAGGCGGCGCACTCCGGTGCGGGCAACGTCGTGGCCGCCGGCACCGATGACGACGCCGTGATGATGTGGCTGAACCCCAAGACCCAGGAGGCGGCCGACTTCGTCCGCAACTACCTGCTGACTCACTCGGCCACTGGGAACACGGTCGACGGCGGCTCGCGGACGCTCAGCCAGTCCGGGCTGCGCAAGGTGTTCGCGGGGGCGTCGGCGGCTCGGTACTTCGGCGTGCCGGTGTCCGACCCGCGCCACCCCGACATCTGGGGCATCGTCCAGCACGGGGTCGTCTATACGGGCGGCAAGGGCAAGATCGCCGAGCATGGGGGCGCAGACCCCGAGGATCGTGACGTCCCCATCCTGCTGTTCGCGCCGCGGGTCGTGACCCCCGGCGTCTTTGACCAGCGGCTGGAGACGACCTCGATCGCGCCGACCGTCATCAGCCTGCTGGGGCTCAACCCCTACGCCCTGCAGGCGGTTCGCATCCAGGGCACACCGGTGCTGCCGGGCGTGCGC
>JBAQGP010000805.1:0-3493 GCA_049287845.1 Solirubrobacteraceae bacterium
TCATCGTGATGGCCGAGGTCGAGGAGCTCAGGGCCAATCCTGACGCCGCCGCCTCAGGCACCGTGATCGAGTCAAAGCTCGACCCGGGGCGCGGTCCCGTGGTCACGATCCTGGTCAGCCGCGGCACGCTGGAGGTCGGCGATGCGCTGGTGGCCGGCGCCCAGTGGGGCCGGGTGCGGGCGATGCACGACTTCCTCGGCAACCGCATCGGGCAGGCGCTGCCCGGAGAGCCGGTCGAGGTCCTGGGCTTCGACGGCGTCCCCGAGGCCGGCGAGCATGTCCGCGCCGTCGACCACGAGCGCCGCGCCCGCCAGCTGGCCGGCGAACGGGCCACCCGGCTCAAGGCGGAGTCGCTGGCCCGCCAGAGCGGCAAGCGGGTCTCGCTGGAGAACATCTTCGGGTCAGGGCTGCAGGAGCTCAACCTGCTGCTCAAGGCCGTCGTCGCCGGCTCCCTGGAGGCGATCGAGGACGAGATCGCCAAGCTGCCGCAGGACGAGGTCAGCGTCAACGTGGTCCGACGTGCCGTCGGCGCCGTGACGGAATCCGACGTGATGCTGGCGGCGGCCTCCGACGCGGTGATCATGGCGTTCAACGTACGGCCGGTCGGCGACGCCCGCGCCGTGGCCGAGCGCGAGGGCGTCGAGATCCGCCACTACGCCGTCATCTACCGCGCCATCGAGGAGCTGCGCAGCGCCATGCAGGGCATGCTCGCGCCCGAGGAAGTGGAGGAGGCGCTCGGCAGCGCCGAGGTGCGCCAGATCTTCCGCGCCTCGCGCGTGGGCACGATCGCCGGCTCCTACGTCACCGAGGGCAAGATCACCCGTGGCTCCAAGGTCCGCCTGGTGCGCGACGGGACGGTCATCTGGGACGGCGAGATTGCCAGCCTGCGGCGATTCAACGAGGACGCGCGCGAGGTGTCGGCCGGCTACGAGTGCGGCATCGTGCTCCGGGACTACGCCGACCTCAAGGAGGGCGACGTGCTCGAGACCTACACCACCCGCCAGGTCGAGCGCGAGCTCAGCTGATCGCATCCTGAGTCCGCGTGTCCCGCCCACCCAGTGGAGGATTCGTGGCGGTGCTGGTGATCGAGCTGCATTTCCCGGACGCCGGCAGCCTGAAGGGCAAGCGCAAGGAGCTGTCGTCGATCAAGGCCCAGCTCTCCGGACGCCTGGGCGTCGCGGTGTCTGAGACCGGGTATCAGGACCTGTGGCAGCGCGCGACGTTGACCGCGGCCCTCACGGGAGGATCGCTGCGCCGGCTGGCCGCTGCCGCCGACGAGGTCGAGCGCTGGGTCCTGGCCCGCTGCCCCGAGGGGGCGAGCGTCGAGCGGTTCGTGGCCTCGGTCGAGGATTTGCGAGGATGAGGCATGAGGTCGCAGCGCGAACGAATGTGCGGAGGATAGGATGCGCGGTGGCCGCATGCGACGCGTCGACCAGGCGATGAGAGCCGTCCTGTCCGACGCGATCGCCAAAGATCTCAAGGACCCGCGGATAGGGTTCGTGACAGTGACCGGCGTCAAGACCAGCCCCGATCTCCGCCACGCTCGCGTGTACGTGAGCATTCTCGGTGGCGACCCCGCACGCGAGAGCGGTCTCGAGGGCCTGCGCTCCGCGCACGGCTTCCTCCAACGGCGGCTGGCCGACGAGCTGACCCTCAAGCACACGCCGTCTCTGACCTTCGCATACGACGATTCGGTGGACACGGGCATGCGCATCAATCGCCTGCTCGCCGACCACGACCCCGCCGACCACGATCTCGCCGACCACGACCCCGCCGACCACGATCCCGCCGACCACGACCACGAGGAGCAGGCCAGTGACCACTAACGGCGACCGCTCCTCCCGTGATCGGGTGCTCTCAGAGCTGCGTGCGGCCGGCAAGCTGGTCGTGGTCGCTCACGAGAATCCCGACGGAGACGCGATCGGCTCGCTGGTGGCGATGCGCGGGATCCTCACCGAGATCGGTAAGGACTGCGTGATGTTCATCGACGAGCGCGATCTGCCGCTGCCCCAGGAGTACAGCTTCCTCCCACTGGACGGCCTGGTCTCCCAGCCGCCCGCAGACATGAGCGAGCGTACGATCGTGTTTCTGGACTGCGGGAACATCGAGCGCAATCCGGCCGAGGCCTTCCGGCGCCAGGGCGGCGATGGGCATCACATCCTCAACATCGATCACCACCACGACAACACGCATTTCGGGTCGGTCAACCTCGTTGTCCCCGAAGCCTCGTGCACCGCGGAGATCGTGTGGGAGCTGATGAACGCGCTGGGGGTGCCGGCCACGCGGACGATCGCCGATGCGCTGTACGTCGGCCTGATCACCGACACCGGGCGCTTCATGTATGAGAACACCGGCACCCAGGCCCACCTGATGGCCGCCGACCTGATCGAGGAGGGGGTGGACGTCCACGAGGTCTACCGCCGTGTCTATGAAGGCGTCCCCTATGGCAAGCTGGCTCTGCTCGCCCGCGGCCTGTCCAACGTCCAGCGCTACGACGACGGCCGCTTGACGATCACCGACCTGTCCGTCGGCGACTTCTCGGAGTCCGATGCGCAGGAGAGCTACTCCGAGGGTCTCATCGACCATCTCCGCGCGGTGCAGGGCACCCGGCTGGCGGCGCTGGTGCGCGACCGGCTCGGAGGTCCCAACGGCCGCCGCAAGGTGTCGCTGCGTGCCGGCGACGATGCGATCGACGTCTCGGCGATCGCACGCGCCCAGGGTGGCGGCGGCCACCGCCAGGCGGCCGGCTTCAGCACCGAGCTGTCCTACGACGAGCTGGTGTCGTTCCTGCGCGAGCAGCTCGCCGCGCAGAGCTAGCGGGCGGCCCGGCCAGGTGCGGGTGGCCGCCGTTCAAGCCCACATCCTCCTCTGCGACAAGCCCGCCGGCGTGACCTCGCACGACGTGGTGGCCACCGTGCGCCGCACGCTGCCGCGCAGGACCAAGGTCGGTCACGCGGGCACCCTGGACCCGTTCGCCACCGGGCTGCTGCTCGTGCTGGTGGAGCGCGCCACCCGCGCCCAGCGGTTCTTCATGGCGCTGCCCAAGCGCTACGAGGTGGTGGCGCGCTTCGGCGCGGTCTCGACGACCGGCGATCCCGAAGGCGAGATCACGGAGACCGGGGTGGTGCCAGACGGCGCGCTCGCGCTGCCGGAGGGGCGCGTCCGCCAGCGGCCGCCCGCCTACTCGGCGGTCAAGGTGGGAGGACGCCGTGCGTACGAGCTGGCCCGGGCCGGGACGCACGTGGAGCTGGCCGAGCGCGAGGTCACCGTGCACCGCTTCGAGCAGCTCTGGCACGACGGCGACCGCCGCGCCTTCGCCATCGAGTGCTCCTCGGGTACCTACGTCCGCAGCCTCATCGCCGATCTCGGCGACGCTTACTGCCTGGAGCTGCGCCGGACCCGCATCGGAGCTTTCGACGTGTCCGACGCCGACCCCGAGCGGCCCGTGCCGCTGTCAGACGCACTGTCGTTCCTGCCGGCGGTGAGACTGGAG
>JBAQGP010000806.1:0-2177 GCA_049287845.1 Solirubrobacteraceae bacterium
CGACGCCCTCGGCGATCTTGGCCCGGTCCCACAGCGAGCGGTCCTGCTCGGCCAGCGGGACGAGGCTTCCGTCCTCGCGGGCGCGCGCCGGACGGCGGGCGTCGGTCAGGAGCATCAGCGCAAGCAGTCCCGCCACCTCGCCGTCGTCCGGCAGCCGGCGGTGGACCTCGCGCGTCAGGCGGATCGCCTCGGCGCTCAGCTCGACGCGGGCCACTTGCGCGCCGGAGCTCGCCATGTAGCCCTCGTTGAAGATGAGGTAGAGCACGTGGAGGACGACGGGCAGCGCCTCGGGCGCGGGAGGCGCGAACCGACCGCCCGCGGCGCGGATCGTCGCCTTCGCCCGGCTGATGCGCTGCGCCATCGTGGTCTCCGGAACCAGGAAGCCACTCGCGATCTCGGCGGTGGTCAGGCCGCCGACGGCGCGCAGCGTCAGCGCGACCTGCGAGGCGGGCGTCAGCGATTCGTGGCAGCACATGAAGAGGAGCTCCAGCGTGTCGTCCTTGTCGGCCGCCTCGTCCCGCGGCGGCTCATGCGCCAGGCCCTCCTCGCGGCGGCGCCGTGCGCTGTCGCTACGCAGCTCGTCGATCAGCCGCCGGTGCGCGGCGGTGAGGAGCCAGCCGCGCGGATTGGCCGGCACGCCGTCGCCCGGCCATTGCAGCGCCGCGTCGAGGAGCGCCTCCTGCACGGCGTCCTCGCACGCGTCGAACCTTCCGTAGCGGCGGACGAGCGTCCCGAGGACGCGCGGCGCCAGCCCGCGCAGCTGTTGCTCGATGCTCACATCTCCTCTCCGCCGGGGGTCATCACCGGCCGCACCTCGATTCCCATCCAGCGCGCGTCGGGCCACATCGCCGCGACCTCGAGCGCGCGGTCCAACGAGTCGCAGTCGATCATGCAATAGCCCGCCAGATGCTCCTTGGCCTCGAGGTAGGGGCCGTCGGTTACGGCCGGGACGCCGTCGCGCACGCGCACGACCTTCGCCTGTGAGACGTCGGCGAGGCCTTCGCCTCCGACCCATTCGCCCGAGGCCGTCAGCTCGTCGATCAGGCGCCCGACCTCGGCCCCGATCTGCTCCATCGGCTCCGGTGGGTGCTCCATGAAGTTGGGGTTGTGGTGAATCAGCAGCATGTACTTCACGGCGTCGCTCCTTTCGGGGGTTCGTGGTGAGATCGGAGCCGATTTCTCTTTCTCGACATGTCGAGCGATGAGGTCTGACTCCGACTTCGGTCTGAAAGTTCAAATGCCGAAGGAAAGGACCGACATGACCGCCGACCGTTCCCGCTGGATCGCTCTCTACGTCCTCTGCGTGGGGATGCTGATGATCGTCCTCGACGTCACCGTCGTGAACGTCGCTCTTCCGTCCATCCAGGACGACCTCGGGTTCTCGACCTCCAGCCTCGCGTGGGTCGTTAACGGGTACCTGATCTCGTTCGGTGGGCTGCTGCTCCTAGCCGGGCGCCTTGGTGATCTGCTCGGTCGCCGGACCATTTTCCTCGCCGGGCTCGCGCTGTTCACCGGCGCCTCGGCGCTGTGCGGCCTGGCGCAGAGCGAGGTGTGGCTGGTCGCGGCGCGGTTCGTGCAAGGCATCGGCGGCGCGATGACCTCAGCCGTCATCCTCGGCATGATCGTGACGATGTTCCCGCACCCCCGGGAGCAGGCGAAGGCGATCGGTGTCTACGCGTTCGTCGCCTCGGCGGGCGGCTCGGTCGGCCTGCTTGCCGGCGGCGTGCTCACCCAGGCCATCGACTGGCACTGGATCTTCTTCATCAACCTCCCGATCGGCGTCGCGACGGCGATACTCGGCCGCCGGATGCTGCCCGCCGACGAGGGCATCGGCCTGAGCAAGGGCGCCGACCTGCCGGGCGCCGCGCTCATCACAGGCGCGCTGATGGTCGGCGTCTACACGATCGTCAAGCCCGCGGCCGCGAACGGCTGGACCGCGTCGACAACGCTGATCCTCGGGGCCGTCTCGATCGCTTTGCTAGCCACGTTCGTTGCCCGCGAGGCGAAGGCCGCCACACCGCTGATGCCTCTACGGATCTTCCGCTCGCGTAACGTGACCGGCGCGAACCTCATCCAGGTGCTGACCGTGGCCGGGATGTTCGGGATGTTCTTCCTCGGCTCGCTCTACCTGCAGCGGGTGCTCGGCTACGACGCGCTGCAGATCGGCCTGGCGTTCC
>JBAQGP010000807.1:0-5557 GCA_049287845.1 Solirubrobacteraceae bacterium
ACCTGGTGCTCGAGCTGATCAAGAAGGACGGCGTCGAGCCCTACGACGGGTCGGTCCGCTTTGCCAAGGCCGCCCGCGACGCCGGCCTGCGCCGTGCGGTCGTGTCCTCCTCGGCCAACTGCAAGGACGTGCTCATCGCCGCCGGCATCGAGGACCTGTTCGAGGCCCGCGTCGACGGGCACACCGCCGACGACGAGCACCTCAAGGGCAAGCCGGCGCCCGACATGTTCCTGGCCGGCGCCCGCGCCCTCGGCGTCTCGCCCGCTCACGCTGCCGTCTTCGAGGACGCGGTGGCCGGAGTGCAGGCCGGCCGTGACGGGGAATTCGGGTACGTCGTCGGTGTGGACCGGGTCGGTCACGGCCACGCCGATGCCCTGCGCGAGCACGGGGCCGGCATCGTGGTCACGGATCTGGCCCAGCTGCTCGACAAGTCGTGATCGAGCAACCAGCCTTCCCCGTCGAGCCGTGGGCGGTCCGCGAGACCGAGCTGCATCTGGGCAACCTGGCCCAGAGCGAGTCCGTGTTCGCCCTGTCTAACGGGCACATCGGCCTGCGCGGGAACCTGGACGAGGGCGAGCCCTACGGCATCCCGGGCACCTACCTCGGCGGCCTCTACGAGACCCGCCCGCTGCCCTACGCCGAGGCCGGCTTCGGCTATCCCGAGGACGGCCAGACCGTGGTCAACGTCACCAACGGCAAGCTCATCCGTCTGCTCGTCGAGGACGAGCCGTTCGACGTGCGCTACGGGGTCGTGCGCACGCACGAGCGGGTGCTCGACTTCCGCGACGGCGTGCTGCGCCGCACCGTGGAGTGGACATCGCCCACGGGGCGCACCGTGCGTGTGCGCTCGACGCGGCTGGTGTCGTTCACCCACCGGGCGGTGGCGGCCGTCGAGTACGTGGTGGAGGCCGTCGACGGCGAGTTCCCCGTGGTGGTGCAGTCGCTGCTGGTGGCCAACGAGGAAGGGCCCGCGGTCAGCTCGGACCCCCGCGCGGCTGCGGCGCTGGCCTCGCCGCTGGAGTCCGACATGTACGCCGCCGTGGACCTGCGGGCGATCCTCGTCCACCACACCCGCGCCAGCGGGCTGCGCATGGCGGCGGCGATGGACCATCTCGTGGACGGCCCCGACGGCACCACCACCGACTCGGAGGCGTTCCCCGACCACGCCCGGGTCACCGTCTCCGCCGATCTCGCGCCGGGCACACCGCTGCGGATCGTCAAGCTGTTCACCTACGGCTGGTCGGCGCAGCGGTCGGTCTCGGCCCTGAGCGACCAGGTCTCGGCCGCCGGGCACGGCGCCGTGCACGCCGGCTGGGAGGGCCTTCTGGCCGATCAGCGCAGCTACCTCGACGACTTCTGGGAGCGCTGCGACGTCGAGCTCGACGGCGACGCCGAGCTTCAGCAGGCCATCCGCTTTGCGCTGTTTCACATCCTCCAGGCCGGCGCTCGGGGCGAGCAGCGGGCGATCGCCGCCAAAGGCCTGACCGGGCCCGGATACGACGGTCACACCTTCTGGGACACCGAGATGTTCGTGCTGCCGGTCCTCACCTACACCGCACCCCACGCCTGCGCCGACGCGTTGCGCTGGAGGCTGCAGACCATCGAGCTGGCGCGCGAGCGCGCCAAGACACTCGGCCTCAGGGGCGCCGCCTTCCCCTGGCGCACGATCCACGGCGAGGAGTGCTCGAGCTACTGGCCGGCGGGGACCGCGGCGTTTCACATCAACGCCGACATCGCCAGCGCGGTCACGCGCTATCAGGCGGCAGCCGAGGACCCCGACTTCGAACACGACGTCGGCACCGAGCTGCTGGTGGAGACGGCGCGGCTGTGGCGATCGCTGGGCCACCACGACGCCTCCGGTCGCTTCCGCATCGACGGCGTCACCGGCCCCGACGAATACAGCGCCGTCGCCGACAA
Organism: Solirubrobacteraceae bacterium; assembly: GCA_049287845.1. GTDB lineage: Bacteria > Actinomycetota > Thermoleophilia > Solirubrobacterales > Solirubrobacteraceae > Palsa-465. The sequence continues at coordinate 1,918 of JBAQGP010000807.1, forward strand.
CAACGTCTACACCAACCTGATGGCCCAGCGCAATCTCAGCGCCGCCGCCGATGCGGTGGAGCGCCATCCGCGCAGCGCCGCCGCGCTGGGGGTCGACCAGGAGGAGGCGGCGGGCTGGCGCGACGCCGCCGCGCAGATGATCGTCTGCTACGACGAGGCGCTCCAGGTCCACCCCCAGTCAGAGCAGTTCACCGATCACCAGCGCTGGGACTTCGAGGCCTGCACGACGGAGGAGTATCCCCTGCTCCTGCATTTCCCCTACTTCGACCTCTACCGCAAGCAGGTGGTCAAGCAGGCCGATCTGGTCCTCGCGCTCTACGTGTGCGGTGACGCCTTCACCGACGAGGAGAAGGCGCGCGACTTCGAGTACTACGAGGCGCTCACGGTGCGCGACTCGTCGCTGTCGGCGTGCTGCCAGGCGGTCGTGGCCGCCGAGGTGGGTCATCTCGACCTCGCCTATGACTACTTCGCCGAGGCAGCGCTCATGGACCTCGACGACCTCGAGCACAACACCCGCGACGGCATCCACATCGCCTCGCTGGCGGGGACCTGGATCGCGGCCGTCGCGGGGTTCGGCGGCATGCGCGACCACGGGGGCAAGCTGAGCTTCAGCCCGCGCCTGCCCGCGGCCCTGACCCGCCTGAAGTTCCGCCTGATGTTCCAGGGCACCAGCCTGCGTGTCGAGGTCGACTCCGGCCACGCGCGCTATTCGGTGGTCGACGGGCGGGCGCTGGAGATCCGCCACCACGGCTCGCCCGCGACCGTCGAGCCCGGCAAGACCCTCGCGCTGGCCATCCCCCGCGTGCCGTCGCGGCCCGCTCCCAGCCAGCCGCCGGGGCGAGCTCCCGCGAAACGCCGCCCGCCGCCGCGCTGATCGTCCATGCACCTACCCATGGGAAGGACTGAGACATGCCCCAGGAACTGAACGTCGCCGATCTGAAGCTCACCAGCCCCGCCTTTCACCATCACGAGGCCATCCCCGCGCGCCACAGCGGCGACGGCGAGGACGTGTCCCCCGAGCTGTCCTGGACCGGCGTGCCCGAGGGCACCAAGACGTTCGCCGTCGTCGTCGACGATCCCGACGCGCCGCTGGTCAACGGGTTCAGCCACTGGGTCGCCTACGGCATCCCCGGGGACGCGACCGGCCTGCCCGAGGGCGGCGGTGACGTCGTCCATGGCGTCAACTCGATGGGCGAGCCGGGGTACATCGGCCCCGCGCCGCCCCCCGGCCACGGCACCCACCACTACTACTTCTGGGTCTACGCCCTGGATACGGAACTCGACCTGCAGCCCGGGCTGAACCGGCAGGCGCTGGTGGAGCACATCGAGGACCACGTCATCGAGCAGGCGCGGCTGGTGGGGACCTACAAGCGCTGACCGTCATGCCAGGAGGCGGACGATCGCCGTGATCCCGACGACCACGATGATGGCCCGCAGCGCCGTGGGTGACAGGCGCCGACCGGCCCGGGCCCCGATCACCCCGCCCAGCAGCGAGCCGCCGGCGATCAGTCCGGCGGCTCCCCACGCCACATGGGCGGCGAAGATGAAGACGATCCCCGAGATGAGGTTGACCAGACCGGTGAGGACCACCTTGACGGCGTTGAGGCGCTGGAGCTCGTCGTCGAGGCTGACGCTGAGGATGGCCAGGACCATGATGCCCTGGGCCGCCCCGAAGTAACCGCCGTAGATGCCGCCCACCAGGACCCCGAGCAGCACGAGCGGGCCGGGCCGGTCGCGCCCCTGGGGACGGTGCTCAGCAAGCAGCCGCGACAGCCGCGGCTGCAAGATGATCAGGAGCAGTGCGACGGCGATGAAGGCCGGGACGATCGCCTTGAAAGCGGACGCCGGCAGGCTGAGCAGGAGCACGGCGCCGATCACGCCCCCGATGAGCGACGCGCAGGCGAGCGTGAGCACCCGTCCGCGCTGGCCGGCGAGCTCGCGCCGGTAGCCCAGCGCCCCCGTGGCCGAGCCGGGCACCAGCCCGACGGTGTTGGACACATTGGCCACGACCGGCGCGTAGCCGAACCCCAGGAGGACGGGGAAGGTGAACAGCGTGCCGCTGCCGACCACCGTGTTGATCGTCCCGGCGACGATGCCGGCGACGAAGATGGCGATGGCGTGGAGCGGGGTCACGGTGACGTGCGTTCCCCCACTGTCTCCCCAGGGTATCCGCCGACCGGCTAGGGCTGCGCCGCGCGCAGCGGCGCGAGCGCGCCGTGCAGCGTCATCAGCTCATCGAGCATGGCGCCTGCCGCCTGGGCCATGATCTCGTTGCCGACGATGGTGCCGTCATCTGAGAGGAACTGCTGCACGAACGGGATGTTGACCGCCGCCACCACCGGCATCAGCGCAACGGAGATGGCCACCGGCTTGAGCGCCTGCATGGCGCGCGTGCCGGCGGCGACCCCTCCGTAGGAGACAAATCCCAAGGGCTTGTGGCGCCACTCGTGATGCAGGTAGTCGATCGCGTTCTTGAGCGCCGCGGTGTAGCTGTGGTTGTACTCGGCCGTGACGAAGACCATGGCATCGGCGCTGTCCACCGTCTCGCTCCAGCCGCGGGTGTGCTCCTTGGTGTACTGGCGCAGGCGGGGATGGTTGGGCTCGTCGAGCAGCGGCAGGTCGAGCTCATAGAGGTCGACGAGCTCCAGCTCAAAGCCGCCGTGCGCCGCCGCCTGCTCGACGAACCAGTTGGCCACCGGGACGCCGATGCGCCCGGGGCGCGTGCTGGCGATGATGATCAGCAGCTTGGGCACGGGGCGGAATATAAACGCGCGGACGCGGGCCGTGCCGTAAGGTCGCCGTCGTGCCCGATGCACGACTCGAGCCGGCTGGACAGGTCACCGCCGCCGACCTGCGCGAGACGTTCAGCGGGCGGCTGGTCCGCGTCGAGCCGCTGGCGGCCGAGCACGAGCCCGGACTGACCGACGCGGCGGGCGACCCCGAGCTGTTCGCGTGGATGCCGGTGGACATGGCCTCCTCACGCGACGCCCTGCACGAGTGGCTGATGAGCACGCTCTCGGCGGCGCGCGAGGGCAGCGCGGTGCCCTACGCCATCATCGCCGCGGACTCCGGCCGGGTGCTGGGCTCGACGCGCTTTCTGGAGCTGCGGTTCGAGCACCTGCGCGTGGAGATCGGCTGGACCTGGCTGACGCGGAGCGCGTGGTCGACCGGCGTCAACGTCGAGACCAAGCTGGTGCTGCTCGAGCATGCCTTCGAGCGGGTCGGGCTGCGCCGGGTCGAGTTCAAGACCGACGCGCGCAACGAGCGCTCGCGCGGGGCGCTGCTCGCGCTGGGCGCGACGTTCGAGGGGATCCTGCGCAAGCACATGGTCGTCCGTGACGGTGGCGCACGCGACTCGGCCTATTACTCGGTGATCGACGACGAGTGGCCGGAGGTCAAGCGCCACCTCGCCGAGCGCCTCGACGCGGCGCTACGCTGATCGAGCCTATGGCAGGATCGCGAACCGCTGGGCGCCTGGCGTGTGCTCTCGCTCTGGCGGCGCTCCTTCCTGTGACCGCGTCGCGTGCGGCCGCCGTCCGCGTCGGGCCGGCAGCGGCGGTGCCCACCGGGGCCACCTTCGTGGGCATGGTGCCCGCGGCCACGCAGCTTCACCTGACCGTGACGCTTCGGCCCCGCGACC
>JBAQGP010000808.1:0-14630 GCA_049287845.1 Solirubrobacteraceae bacterium
CACCACCACCCAGCCCGGGGCTGCCGCCTCGGCCGCCGCATCGACGGCGTTGTCGATGAGGTTGCCCACGATCGTCAACACCGCGGCGGTGTCCTGATCGTCGTCGGCCAGGCCCGAAGCATCGGAAAGGACGAGCTCGACGCCGCGCTCGGACGCGATCGTGGTCTTGGCCAGCAGCATCGCCGCGAGCTCGGGGCGCTCGATGCGCTCGCGGATCATCTCGGCCAGGGCGCTGCTGGCCCCCGATACGTCGAGCGCGTAGCGAGCCGCCTGGTCGTGGTCGCCGATCTCGATGAGCCCGGCCACCGTGTGCATGCGGTTGGAGAACTCGTGCTGCTGGGCGCGCAGCGCGTTGGTCATCGCGTCGACGCTGTCGAGCTCGCGCAACAGGCCCTCCAGTTCGGTACGGTCACGCAGCGTGGCCACCGCGCCCAGCTCGCGCTCCCTGCGGAACACGGCCATACGGCTGACCGTCAGGACATGCTCGTCGGTGAGCACGACCTGGTCGGCGCCGCCCGCCTCACCGGTGAGCAGATCCCGCAGGCGGCCGGGCGGGAGGAGATCGGTCAGCTGCTTGCCCACGACGTCGGCATCGAGCTTGAGCAGGCGCCGGGCCTCGTCGTTGACCAGGGTGATCCGGCTGTCTCGGTCGACGGTGATCACCCCCTCGCCGATGCCGTGCAGCATCGCCTCACGCTCCTGGACGAGCGCCGCGATCTCATCCAGCTCCAGTCCGAAGGTGCTGCGCTTGAGCCGGCGGGCCAGGGTGATCGAGGCCACCACGCCGATCCCGAGCGCGCAGGCGAAATACAGCAGCAGGTTGGGGAGCTCCGCGATCAGCTGATCGGAGATCCGGCCCTCCAGGATCCCCGACGAGACCTCGCCGATGATCTGGCCGTCAGGTGCCCGCAGCGGTGTCTTGGCGTTCGCCGAGATGCCGAGATTGCCGTGGTCGGTGCCGAGGTGGTTGCGCCCGTCCAGCGCTATCACCGGCTCTGACACGCGCTTGCCGATCAGCCTGCGGTCCGGGTGCGAGTACCGGATCCCGTGGCGGTCGAGGACGACGACGTAGGACGCGCCGGTCTCGTGAGTGACCTGCTGGGCGAGCGTCTGGATCTCGCGGCGGTCGGCGGGCGTCCGGGTGTCCATCGCGCGCTGGATCGTCGGCATCGCCGCGAACGTCTGCGCGATGGCCAGGGCGCGCTGCCGGTACTGGCGATCCAGGTCGCCACGCTCGCTGATCGTGATCAGGACGAAGCCGACGAGCGTGCTCGCGATGAGGATCCCGACCACGCTGGCCAGGATGCGATTGGACAGCTGACGCCGGCGTCGCACTCTCTCTCCTGGCGGCCAGTGTACGCGATCCGCGCGTGCACAAAATGCGCAAAAAGGCTGCAAATGCGCAATTGCCGGATAAAGCGCACAGGCCTTTCGCGGGGCATCGGCCTGCCCTACGGTGAGCGCCGTCCCCGAAGTGAGACGGACAAGGAGGAGGAGGCATGTCTGAGCGCAGGGTCTTGACAGCGTCGCGGCGCTGTGATCCTATTCACCATCCTGTGAGAATTGCTCTCACGGTGTGAGAGGAGTGGGATGCATCAATTCTGGCTGTCAGTCGGGTTCGGGCTCGTCACCGCATCGGTCATCGCAGTGGCGGCGGTGGGCTTGAGCCTCCAGTTCGGGATCACGAACTACATCAACTTCGCCTACGGCGATTTCATGGCCCTCGGGGCCTATCTGGCGTGGGAGCTCAACGCCGGTGCCCTGCACTGGAACATCTGGGTGGCGATGGTCGGCGGGTCGCTGCTGGTCGGAGTGTTCGCCGTGGTCGTCAACCGCCTGGTGCTGGCGCCGTTCGCCCGAAGATTCGACCGGATCTTCTACATCCTGATCGTCACCTTCGCGCTGTCGCTGATCATCCTCAGCCTGCTGAACTCGATCTGGGGCGCGGATGTCAGGCGGTTCAACATGACCACCGAGACGCCGCTGCACATCGGTCCGTTCCTGCTGAGCGTCGACCAGTTGATCGTGATCGGGATTGGGGTGGTCCTCATGTTGGCGATCCACGTGTTGCTCACGGCCACACGTCTGGGCAAGTCGATGCGGGCAATGTCCGACAGCACGACGCTGGCGATGACCAGCGGGATCGACACGCGGCTGGTCACCACGATCACGTGGTTCTTGACCGGCATCCTCGCCGGCCTCGCGGGCACGGTTCTGGCCATCACGGAATCGAGCATCACGCCGAGCTTCGGCGAGACGTTCCTGTTCGTGATCTTCGCCGCGGTCATCGTCGGCGGCGTGGGCTCGATCTACGGGGCGATCCTGGGCGCCGTCATGATCGGGCTGGTCACCGAGGTCTCGGCGAACGTCATCAACGCGGCCTACAAGCTCGACACCGCGTTCATCGTCCTCATCCTGGTCCTGCTCTTCCGGCCCAGCGGACTGTTCGCCCGCGTGGGAAAGGCGTAGCGCATGGCACCGATCGTCTACTACGCCTTCACTCTGCTGTTCTTCTTCGCCGCGTACAGCGTGCTCGGCTGGGGGCTGAACCTGCAGTTCGGCGAGGCGGGCATCCTCAACTTCGCCTACATCGGGTTCGTCGCCATCGGCGCGTACGTCACCGGTGTCACCTCCAGTGGCCCACCCGCTGCGGGCTCCGGGCAGTCCTACATCCTCGGGGCCAACCTCCCCTTCCCGCTGGCACTGCTGGCCGGCGGGGTGGCCTCGTGCCTGCTGGCGGTGCTTGTTGCGTTCATCGCCTTGCGCCGGCTGCGTAGTGACTACCTGGCGATGGTCCTCATCTCCATCTCCCTGGTGATGTACGACGTCATCAACAACTACATCCCACTGTTCGACGGTCCGGACGGCCTGAACTCGGTCCCCATGCCGATGGCGAGCACGTTCGGCCTCGACGCGAACGGATTCCTCATCTTCTTCGCGATCCTCAGCGTCGCGATCGCCGGGCTGTTCTGGTTCTTGATGAGCCGAGTCACCCGCTCGCCGCTGGGCCGCGCGCTGCGCGCCATCCGCGACGACCCGGATGTGGTCAGCGCGCTGGGCAAGAACGTCTTTCGCTACCAGCTGACGGCGATGCTGATCGGCGCGTTCTACGCCGGCATCGGCGGCGGGCTCATCATCGAGTTCTCATCGTCGTTCAACACCAGCGCCTGGCTTCCCGCCGAGACGTTCATCATCTTCGCCGCCCTCATCATCGGCGGTCTCGGCAACAACGTCGGCGTGATCATGGGCGCCCTCGTGGTGCCGGTGCTGTTCACGCAGTTGCCGAAGTTCATCCCCGACATCCCGGGCCACCCCGGACTCATCCTCAACCTCGAGGGGGCGGTAATCGGCGTGCTGCTGATCGCGACGATGTGGTTCCGGCCGCAGGGCATCGTGCCCGAGCGGCGCCGGCGCCCGGATCGTTTCCTGACGCCGACAGCGGTGCCGGCCGCACCCCCCGGCGCGATCGACGCCCACGCTGCGGACGTCGTGGCCCAGGCCCGCCCGGAGGCTCTCGACGCGGAGGCCAAGCGATGAGCGCACTCTCGGCGGCGCCCGCGACGACCACGTCGATCCTCTTGGGCGACGGCCTGCGCAAGTCGTTCGGCGGAAACCGGGCCGTCAATGGCGCCGACCTCGCCATCTCTGAGGGAGTGATCACGGCACTGATCGGCCCCAACGGGGCCGGCAAGAGCACCGTGGTGAACCTGTTCTCCGGCCTCCTGGCGCCGGACGGGGGGCAGGTCCGCCTGACCGGCCAGGACGTCACGGGCTGGCCGAGCCACCGCATCGCCCAGCGCGGCCTCATTCGCACCTTCCAGCTGTCGCGCGAGCTCCAGGGCCTCACCGTTCTGGAGAATCTCCTGGTGACGCCGATCGGCCAGAGAGGTGAGTCACTGGTGAACATCTTCTTCCGGCCTCGCGCGGTGCGCCAGGAGGAGCGGGCGAACGTTGAGCGGGCGGTTGAGATCCTGCGTGACTACGGCCTCTACCACGTCCGCGACAACTGGGCGCGGGAGCTGTCGGGGGGCCAGAAGCGACTGCTCGAGCTGGCGCGAGCGGTGATGGCCCGGCCGAAGATCCTGCTGCTCGATGAGCCCATGGCCGGCGTCAACCCGGCGCTCGTCGATCAGATCGGGGACCACATCCTCAAGCTCAAGACGGACGGCATCACTGTGCTGATGATCGAGCACAACCTGGGCGTCGTGGAGCGCCTCTGCGACCACGTGATCGTGATGTCCGAGGGCCGCACCCTGGCCACCGGGCGCATGTCGGACCTGCGCGGCAACGCCGAAGTCGTCCAAGCCTATCTGGGAGGTGTCCTCGATGCCCGTCTTGACAGCTGAGGCGGTGACCGCCGGCTACTCGCGGATGCCGATCATCCATGAGGTCAGCCTGACGGCGGAGGCGGGGACGATCACCACGATCCTCGGGCCCAACGGCGCGGGCAAGTCGACGTTCGCCAAGGCGATGTGCGGCGTGCTCACTCCGATGTCGGGGCGGGTGTGGGTGGGGGACACCGAGATCACGGAGATGCCCGGACACATGATCCCGCGGCACGGCCTCGGCTACGTGCCTCAGAACGACAACGTGTTCAAACGGATGAGCGTCCGCGAGAACCTCGAGGTCGCCGGCTACGTGCGCAAACAGCGTGACGACGGGAAGATCGACGAGGTGCTGGAGGTCTTCCCGGATCTCCAGAAGGCGGCGAGCAAGCAGGCGGGTCAGCTGTCCGGGGGCCAGCAGAACATGCTCGCGATGGCCCGATCCCTGATGATCGAGCCGGTCGCGGTGATCCTCGACGAGCCGACGGCGGGGCTGTCGCCGGCGTATACCGCCGTCGTCTGGGAGCAGATCCAGCGGATCGCGGCGAGCGGGACGGCCGCCATCGTCGTCGAGCAGAACGTTGAGCAGGCGCTCAACCACGCCGACAGCGTCTACGTCCTCATCGCGGGCGCCAACCACGTCAACGGCCCGACGGCCGAGATCGCCCAGCTCGACCTCGGCGCGATGTTCCTCGGCCACACATATGCCGCGCCGACGGCCGGCAGCACCCCGTAACCCATCAGAGGAGAGAGCAGACTCATGGCACCGCACCGGTTCCATTCCCGCAGGGTGGTCGCGTTGCTCGCGGCCGTGGCAACGACGATCGCGCTGGTCGCATGCGGCAGCAGCAGCAGCGGCGGCAGCGGCGGCGGGGCCGTGACGATGGGGGAGATCTTCCCCTTCACCGGCGCCAAGGCAGAGCTGTCCGGGTGGGGCGTCCACGGCGTCCAGGCCGCGATGCTCGACATCAACAAGTCCGGCGGGATCATGGGCAACAAGCTCAAGGTCGTCTCCACCGACGACGCCGCCGACTCCGTCGACGCGCTGCCGGCTCTGCGCAAGCTGCTGCTGTCAAGGCCGGTCGCGGTGATCGGGCCTTTCTCGCCGACCATCGAGGCGGTCATCCACCAGTTCCAGGCCAACGATGTCGCCGACTTCGCGCTCGGCGGCACCGCGCAGCTGGACGACATGAACTTCCCCTTCGTGTTCCGGACGTTCGCGTCAGACTCGACCGAGGCCACGGCGATGGCCATCCGTGCCATCAACGCCGGCTACAAGACGGCGTCGCTCATCTTCGACAACTCCGCCAACTCCCAGGGGTTCGTTCCCCCGCTGGAAAAGGCGTTCACCAAGCTCGGCGGCAAGGTGCTCTCCAACCAGGTCATCGTCCCCGGCCAGAGCTCCTATCGGTCCGAGCTGGTCAAGTCTTTCGCCAGCAAACCGCAGATCGTGTTCGCCTCCTTCGATACGCAGACGGCGTCGACGCTGTGGTCGGACGCCCAGCAGCTCGGCTATCTCAACGTGCCGTGGCTGGGTGACGACCTGATGGCCGGGGCCGACTACGCCAAGGCGTTCGGGGCACGCGCCAGCCAGGACCTGTTCGCGGCACTGCCGGCTCCACCGGCCGGCCCGGCCTACAAGCACTTCCTGGCCGCCTACGACGCGGCCTATCCGAAGGCCACGCCGCTGCCGTCCACCTACAACATCTACGACTCGGTGGTGATCGCGGCGCTGGCCATGGACAAGGCCAAGAGCACCGACCCCAAGGCGTGGACCAAGGACGTGGAGTCGGTGGCGAGCCCTCCCGGGACGGTCTGCACGGACTATCCGTCGTGCGCCGCGCTCATCAAGGCCGGCAAGGACATCAACTATGAGGGCGCCGGAGGCTCCGACGACTTCAACGCCCACCACAACGTGTTCAGCGGGTTCTCCATCGTGGGGTTCAACGGCTCGGCCAACGGCAAGCAGGTGGCCTACGTCCCCGCCGCCGCGATCGCGAAGATCACGGGGTAGCTGGGTGAGTGCTTCGCGACCTGCCCCGGAGCCGTCGCGCCCCCCCCGCGAACGGCCGGTCGCGGAGGCGACGGACCACGCCCCGCGCGAGCATGGACTGCTCGCCGGGGTGCGGGTCCTCGATCTGACCACCGTGCTCGCCGGTCCCTACGCCGGCTATCAGCTCAGCCTCCTGGGCGCGGACGTGATCAAGCTCGAGCGGCCCGAAGGGGGCGACCTGGCCCGGGAGCTCGGTCCCGCCGGGAACCTGGCCGGCATTCAGATGGGGTCGTCCTTCCTGGCCCAGAATGCCGGTAAGCGGTCGGTGACCGTGAACCTGAAGACGGAGGGCGGCAGGCGGGTCTTCACCCGTCTGCTCGCCGACGCCGACGTGCTCCTGGAGAACATGCGCCCGCGCGTCCTGGAACGTCTCGGCTTCTCGTGGGAGCGGATGCGGGAGATCAACCCGCGGCTGGTGTACTGCGCGCTGAGCGGCTTCGGCGCCACCGGGCCGGTCTCCGGCCGGCCCGCCTATGACCAGATCGTTCAGGGCCTCTCGGGGATGGCCCGCGTCACCGGCCACCCCGATGGCGATCCCGTCCGGGTCGGCTTTCCCGTGTGCGACACCATGGGCGGACTGGCCGCAGCGCTCGCCGTGTGCGCAGGGCTCGTCGGGCGGGACCGCACCGGAGAGGGGTGCGTCCTCGACGTCTCCATGCTCGATACCGCATTGAGCGGGATGGGCTGGGTCGTCTCGGACTACCTGATCGGCGGTCGCCAGCCCGATCGGATCGGGAACGAAAATCCGACGGCCTCGCCCTCGGGGGCATTTCGGACCGCGGACGGAGACCTTGTCATCGCCGCCAACACCCAGGTCCAATTCGAGGCCATCTGCCACGTGCTGGACCGGCCGGAACTCGTCCACGATCCTCGCTTCACCACGCGCGAGGGTCGCCTGCGCCATCGGGTCGACCTCCGCATGGAGCTGGAGCGGACGCTGGCGGGGGCGCCGGCGGTCGAGTGGGAATCCCTGCTGGCCGACGCCGGAGTCCCGGCGGGCCGCGTGCTGGCGGTCACCGAGGCGCTCACCCAGGATCAGGTGGCGGCCCGCGAGCTCGTCCAGCACGTGGAGGTCCGTGGCAGCGACGGCCCTCGCACGGTGCCGATCCTGTCCAATGGCATCCATGTCGACGGACGTGCGCCCAAACCATCAGCGGCGCCCCCGCGCCTGGGCGAGCACACCGACTCCGTTCTCGCCTCCCTCGGCTACTCCGCAGACGACATTGCCGGGCTGCGCGCGGAGGCGGCCGTATGAGCGACGCGGCAGAGCACTGGGCCACGGCGATCATCGAGACCGCTCCGGGCACGATCCGCCTGCGCGGCTATCCCATCGATCAGGTGATCGGTCGCATCAGCTACGCCGGGACCGTCTGGCTGATGCTGCGCGGCGACCTGCCGACGCCGTGGCAGGAGCGACTGCTCGAGGCTGCGCTGGTTGCCGGCGTCGATCACGGCCCGCAGGCTCCCTCGATCGCGGCCGCCAGGATGGCGGCGACCTGCGGAGTCGGTCTCAGCCAGGCTGTGGCCACCGGCGTGAATCTGCTCGGCGACGTGCACGGCGGTGCCGGCGAGGGCTGCATGCGCATGCTGGCCTCCCTGCTGGCGGCCCATCCGGACCCCGAGGCCTCCGCGGCGGCGATCGCCGCCGCGTTCGCGCGCCACCGTGCCGCCGTCGGCTACGTCCCCGGCTTCGGTCACCGCATGCACCGCCACGACCCCCGCCGCGACCCGCTGATCTCCCTCGTCCGGGCCGCCCAGGAGGACGGAGCGGTCGCCGGGGACTTCCTCAAGGTGGCCGAGATCATCGAGGCCGAGCTGGACGGAGGGGGCGACGTCCCGGTCCCGATGAACATCGACGGGGCGACGGCCGTCGTCTACAGCGAGCTCGGCTTCGCCCCCGAACTGGGGAAGGGCCTGTTCGCTTTGTCGCGTTCGGTGGGTCTGCTCGCCCACGCGTATGAGCAGAGCCTGACGGGAGCCCGCATCAAGGGGCCGCTTCCCCCCGGCGTCGGCGCCGCGTATACCGGTCATCCGCCGCGGGATGTGCCGGCCGGCGGCCGCGTCGTGGGCGCCGCGGGTGCGTGATGCCCATGACCCGCCGCTCGTCACTCAAGTACTTTCCCGGCTCCGAGCGGCGCCACGTTCGTCACCGATTCATGAGCGACAGTTCACAGCGAGCACAGACGATGCGGTCCCTGGAACGGGCCCTGGAGGTGCTCGGCGTCCTGGAGGAGAGCCGCAAGCCGCTGCGGCTGACCGACGTGGCGCGCCAGTCCGGCTTGCACATCGCCACCGCTCAGCGCATCCTGGCGGTCCTGGAACGGTTCGGGTACGTCACCCAGGAGCGAGGGGGCTATGCCATGGGGGTGACCGCGTTGGCCAATGCGCACGCCTACCTGGTGACGAGCACGATGCCGCAGGTGGCCGGTCCCGTGCTCAATGACCTCGCGGAGGCGACCGGGCTGACCGCGTCGATCTCGGTCCCGGTGGATCTCAAGCGGGTCCTCATCGCTCGCGTCGACGGGGCGAGCCCGCTGCGCTACCAGCTGCCCGTCGGCCAGCGGCTGCCGATCCATGTGGGGACCGGCCGGGTCGTCGCTGCATACCTGCCCGAGGAGCAACTGCGGCAGCTCATCGACGAGGTCGTGCCCTTTGCGATGGCCAGCGGCGAGGTCCTCGACGAGGCCCGGTTCCGCCAGACGTTGGATGAGGTTCGCGCGCGCGGGTATGCCACCAGCCGCAGCGAGCGCGTCCCCGGCGCGGCGTCCGTCGGGGCACCGGTCCTCGATTCAGACGGCAAGCTGATCGCCCTGCTGCAGGTCTCGGGGCACGTCGAGAACGTCGACCAGACGCAGATCGGTCGCTACGTCGATGAGCTCGCGCGCGCGGCGATGGCCATCAAGCACATGCTCCCCTAGCCATGATCGGAGGCTTGACATGCTCGAGATCGTCGAGGTAGCGCCGCGCGACGGCCTCCAGAATGCCCCGACGTCCTTCGGCCCCGAGGTCCGGGCTGAGCTGTGCGTGCGGCTGTTCGCCGCCGGCGTGCGGCGGATGGAGGCAGTGAGCTTCGTCCACCCGGAGCGCGTTCCCCAGATGGCGGGCGCCGAGGAGGTCATCGTGATGCTCCCGGGCCCGGTGGTCGACGCTGCCGAGGGGCTGGTGCTCAACGAACGCGGCCTGGAGCGGCTCCTGCAGACGGATCTGCGCCGCGCCCGGATCACCTTCGGAGTGTCGGATGCGTTCAATCGCCGCAACGCCGGGATGTCGGCCGAGGACGGCCTGGCGGCGGCGATTCGCATGGTGGCGCGCGCACACGAGGCGGGTATCTGGGCCGGCGTGTGCCTGGCCACGGCGCTGGGATGCCCCTTCGTCGGGGAGGTCTCACCGGAGCTGGCGCTTCACGCCGGCCGGCGCGCCGCTGACGCCGGCGCCGACGAGGTCGTGTTCGCCGACACGATCGGGGTCGCCGGTCCGCGCGACGTCCGGGCACTGGTGAAGCCCGCCGTCGAGTGGGGGACACCGATCGGCATCCATCTCCACAACACGCGCAACACCGGCTACGCCAACGCCCTGGCCGCCATCGATGCCGGCGCGACCGTGGTCGACGCTGCGGCGGGTGGGCTCGGCGGCTGCCCGTTCGCCCCTGGGGCGACCGGCAACATCGCCACCGAGGATCTCGTCTATCTGCTCGACCGCGAGGGGATCGAGCACCCTCCGCTGACGCTCGGCGGCCTGCTCGAGGCGTCGCAGTGGCTCGGCGAGGCCACCGGCCTGGACCTGCCGGGGCAGCTGCACCGCGTTCCCGCCTTCCCGCCGCCACCTGCCGAGATGGTGGCCGCCAGCGCCTAGTCTCGCAGGACGCGCCGGGTCACGGCGGGACGGGAGGTCCTCCCAGCTCCCGCCGCGGCCCTCCAGCTCGGCTCAGCTCACCAGCCGTGCCCGCCGCCGTGGCAACCGCCGCTGCCCGCGTCGCTGTAGGTCCCCGGGGTGCCGGCCGGCGCGGCCGGACTCTCCAGCGCTGACTCGTAGTCCCAGCTGTAGCCGTGGGGATGAAGGACGAGCTTCATCACGCCGTAGTACTGATCCGCCCACGCCTGGAGGTTGGGCGTGGCGGGCAGCACGGTGTCCAGCGACTCGCCGCCGGTCCCGACGATGAATTCGCGGATCCCGCGCCGCGGGTCGGGGGCGCCGGTCGGGTCCATCGGCGCAAAGCGCGAGTACACGTGGTTGTGGCCGTTGAGGATGAGGTCAGCGTGGTGGGCGTAGAGCAGCTTCCACCACGCGTCCGCGGCCTGGCCCTCGGCGCTGTCGGACGTGAACGGGGTGGCGGTGGAACTGAACGTCGGCTGGTGCCAGTAGGCCAGCGTGCAGGCCGCGTGGTTGTCGTTGAGGTCCTGCGCCAGCCACCGGGTCTCTGACGTCAACCACGAGCCGGTCGGGCTGCAGCCGCCCGGCTGGTCGGCGCACTCGGCGTTGAGGGAGATGAGGTGCCACCCACCGAGGTTGTAGGAGTACCACCCGTTGCCCGTCTGGCCGAACTGGCCGGCCTGCCCCTCGGGCTGCGGCGCGGGCTGGCTGAGGACGTGCCCGGTGGTCGGGTTGGTCACGGTGTCGTCGACCTCCGAGCCGTCGCCGGAGTGCTGGATGCCGTTGTAGTAGTCGAAGTACCCCAGGCCGCGGACGCCCGTCTGCCCGTGGTTGTCATAGAACTCGTGGTTGCCGGGGGCGGGCCGCTGGAGGAACTTGAACGCGCCCCAGTACTTGTCAAACGAGTTCTCAAAGTCCGAGTAGTAGCCGTTCTGGTACTGCTCGTCGCCGAGGACGGCGACCAGGTTGGGCCTCATCGCCTCCACCTGCATCGCGGTGGCGTTCTGGGCCTCGTCGCGCACGACCGAGCCCGATCCCTGATCGCAGGTGTCGGTGGGCTTCTCTGACTCCTCAGGCTGCCCGGGCTGGCAGGAGATTCGCCCACCGTCGCCAGCACCGGCGAGGGCGGTGTTGCCGCATACGGCCACGCGTTGTCACCGGGGGCCGACCACCAGCCGTCGGCCAGACCGGTGCCAGCCAGCGCGCACAGCGCCACAACGGTCACCGCGACGGTGACCCCGATCCGGCGCGAGGCCCTGGCCGCGCCCACCGCGCGGCGCACTCGCTCTGGCATTGCGACTCCTCTCGTCTGGGTCAGGATCCGAGCGCACGGTATGGCGGCCCGTCGGGGCCGATGTGTTCAGCTTGTGGGAGGCGCGATGAGAAGGCTCTTAGAGGCGGACGACGTCGCCGGTCGTCAGCTTGCGCGTGGCGCCGCGCAGGTCGACGAACAACCGCGAGGACTCGACGAGCGCCAGGTGGTCCACCTGGGGATGGACCGTGACCAGGACGACGGCGTCCGCCGAGACCAGGCTCTCGAGCTCGGAGCTCTGCAGGCCGAGCTCGGGCAGGGCCGCCACGAACGGATCGTGGTAGGAGAGGACCGCCCCGCGCTCGGCCAGCAGCTCCATGATCCGCAGCGCCGGCGACTCCCGGATGTCGCCGACCCCACCCTTGTAGCTGACGCCCAGGATCGCGATGCGCGAGCCCTTGACCGGCTTCTCGACGTCGTTGAGCGCCCGCTCGATGCGCTCGACGCAGTAGTAGGGCATCTGCTGGTTGACCTTCCCGGCGAGCTCGATGAACTCGGTGGACATGTGGAACTGCCGGGCGCGCCAGGTGAGGTAGAAGGGGTCGACGGGGAGGCAGTGGCCGCCCATTCCAGGTCCAGGCTCGAAGCGCATGAAGCCGTAGGGCTTGGTGGCCGCGGCATCCACGACCTCCCAGATGTCTACGCCCATTCGGTCGGCCAGGATCGCCAGCTCGTTGACGAGCGCGATGTTGACCGAACGGAAGATGTTCTCCAGCAGCTTGGCCATCTCGGCCGCCTCGGGCGTGGAGACGCGCACGACGTGGTCACAGACCGTGCCGTAGAGCGCGACGGCGCGCTCCGTGCACTCCGGCGTGATCCCGCCGACGAGCTTGGGCGTGTTGCGCAGGGTGTAGTCGGTGCGACCGGGGTCGACGCGCTCGGGGGAGAACGCCAGGTTGATGTCGTCGCCCACCTTCAGCCCTCGTGCCTCCAGCAACGGCAGCACCTGCTCCCGCGTCGTCCCCGGGTAGGTGGTGGACTCCAGCACGATGAGCTGACCCTGCTGGGCGATCTCGGCCAGGGCCCGGGTGGCGCTCAGCAGTGGGCCGAGGTCGGGCTCGCGGTTGGGTGTGAGCGGGGTGGGCACGCAGATGAGAACCGCGTCGGCACGGGCCAGGGGCGCGTAGTGCGTCTGGGCGTCGATCTGGTCGACCACCGCCGCCAGCCGCTCGGACGTGATGTCCTCCACGTAGGACTCACCGGCGCGGATCGCCGACACCTTGGCGTCGTCGACATCGACGGCGACGACGTGCTCGCCCGCCTCGGCAAAGCCGACGGCCAGCGGTAGACCCACGTAGCCGAGCCCGATGATGCCGATCGACATGGGCGCTGACGATACACCGCGCCCTGGCGGCCCAAACGCGCGCCGTGCCGCCCACGTTCGTCACCCCCGGGCAGCCAAACCATCTAGCATTGGGCACGGACCGTGCTAGGCGGGGTGCTAGCGGTGCCCTGTACCCGCAATCCGCTCTAGCGGGGCTGAATTCCCTCTCGCGGGGCTGGAGGCCCGAGGTCAGCGCCCCATTTGAGGCGGTGATGGTTCGGTCCCGTTGCGATGGAGAGCTGTGAACCAGGTCAGATCCGGAAGGAAGCAGCCTTAAGCGGTCACCTCCAGGCGCGACGGGAGCGCTGGACCGGAGTCATCAAATGGCGGTCGCGCCTCGGACCCGGTTTCAACAGAGGGTGCACGGTCCATTATTCGGCCGGCGGCACCGCGGACAAAGCCTGTCCGCGGGGGCGGACAGTGCGGGATTTTCCAGCAAATAGCTGGTTAATTCCGCAACACCATTCGCGCCGCCGCCCGTCGCCCCGGGCACCCCTAGACTCGACATAACAGTGTCCACCGGGCCGTCCCTCTACCGCCGCCACCGCCCTCGCACCTTCGCCGACATGGTCGGTCAGGAGCAGGTGGTGCGCACGCTGGCCAACGCCATCACGCGCGGGAAGGTCCACCACGCCTACCTGTTCGTGGGTTCGCGCGGGACGGGGAAGACGAGCACGGCCAAGATCCTTGCCGCCAGCCTCAACTGCGAGCAGGGCCCCACGATCACACCGTGCGGGGTGTGCGAATCCTGCGTCTCGATCCACAACGCCACGTCGCTTGACGTGATGGAGATGGACGCCGCCTCCAACAACTCCGTCGACGACATCCGCGACCTGCGCGAGCGGGTCGCCTACGCGCCGCTGTCGGGCCGCCACAAGGTCTACATCCTCGACGAGGCCCACATGCTCTCGCCGCAGGCGTGGAACGCGTTTCTCAAGACCCTCGAGGAGCCGCCGCCGCGCACGATCTTCGTGCTGGCCACCACCGAGGCCCAGAAGGTGCTGCCGACGGTGGTGGACCGCTGCCACCGCTTCGACTTCGGCCGCCCGACCGTGGAGCAGGTCGCCACCGTCGTCGCGCGCGTCGCCGCCACCGAGCAGATCAGCATCGAGTCCGGCGCCGTGGCCCTCATCTCCCGCCATGCCACCGGCAGCTTCCGCGATGCGCTGGGCACGCTCGAGCAGCTCGTCACCTACGCAGGAGACCAAGCGATCACTTCCCCCGACGTGCTGGCGGTGCTCGGCGTCGCCGACGCCGAGCAGCTGTTCGAGGCGCTGGACGCGGTCATCGCCCACGACCCCGCCGCCGCCCTGCGCAGCGCGGCCAAGCTCACCTCCGCCGGTCGCGACCCGGGCCAGATCCTGCGCGATCTCGAGGTGCACGGCCGCGAGCTGCTGGCGGTCAAGATGCTCGAGGAGGTGCCCGAGGAGCTGCGGGTCACGCCCGAGCGCGACCAGCGGCTGGTCACGCAGGCCCAGGGGCTGGCCGGGACCGACATCGTGCGCCTGCTGGACCTCGTCTCGGCCGCGCTGGAGGCCACTGCCAACGGCGCTCAGGCGCGGATCCAGCTCGAGCTCGTCCTGATCAAGGCCACCGCTCCTGAGGTCGACCCGTCGGCCGCGGCGCTGCTGGCGCGCATCGAGCGTCTCGAGGCTGCGCTGGCGGGGAAGCGCCCGGCGCCCACCCCAGTCGCCGCGCCGGGGCGGGTGGGGACGGGTTCTGTCCCCGAGACCGCGGCGGCGCCCC